>JADGPX010000030.1 GCA_017882215.1 Chitinophagaceae bacterium
GAAGCAATTAGAGCACAGCTTGACCAGGCAAAGAAAACCTATGACATGCAGAAACAATTGTTTGATGAAAAAGTAATTTCTCAAAGTGAATTTAATACTGCTGATGCTGCATATAAATCTGCACAGGCAAATCTTAATGCTGCCAAACAAAACATCCGTGGAAGCCAGGCAGGTGTGCAAAGTGCAAGAGCCGCATTATCTAAAGCAAATAAAGATATCAGCCGTGCTGCTTTGGTTTCGCCAATGGAAGGGGTTGTTAGTTTATTAAATGTAAAGAAAGGTGAAAGAGTTGTAGGAAGTTCGCTGATGGCAGGTACAGAAATGATGCGTATCGCTGATCTGCGAAAAATTGAAGTAAGGGTTGATGTTGGTGAAAATGATATTCCGAAAATTCATTTGGGTGATAGCGCAACTGTGGAAGTGGATGCATACAACAACAGGAAATTTAAAGGCATTGTTACACAAATAGCCAGCAGCAATAATGGCGCTGCATCGTCACAAACAGTTACCGGAACCGATGTAACCAACTACAAAGTTTACATAAGCCTGCTTCCTGAATCTTACCAGGATCTGATGGACCCTTCTAAACCAAAGAGCTTTCCATTTCGCCCAGGAATGAGTGCCAGCGCAGACATACAAACAAAAACACATGAGAATAGGTTAGCTGTTCCTATTAATGCTGTAACTACCAGGGATAAAAATGATACAGCAAATTCAAAAAATTATACTGCTGACAAAAGCAGCGCTGATGTGAATACAACCGGAAAAACTAATTCTAATTCAGATGACCTTGAAGAAGTGGTTTTTGTTTTACAAAAAGACGGAACGGTGAAAAAAACAAAAGTGAGAACTGATATCCAGGATATAAATTATATAGAAATTTTAGGAGGCTTAAATGAAGGAGATGAAGTAATTACAGGTCCATATGATGTTGTAAGCAAAACTTTAAAAACCGGCGGTAAAGTGAAAGTGGTTCCGAAGAGTGAATTGTTTGATAAGAAGAAATAACCTCACCCTCACCCTCACCCTCTCCACAAGTGGAGAGGGAACAAGAAAAAATTATTAATTTAGCAGAATGCAAACATTGGCTTCTTATATTACAGTAAATCCAAAAATACAATTTGGCAAACCTGTATTTAAAGGTACCCGTGTGCCTGTAGAAAGTCTATTCTGGCATTTAGAAAAAGGCATTTCACTTAATTCTTTCTTAGAAGATTTCCCTAGTGTATCTAAAAACCAGGCAGAAGCAGTAATTGAATTACTTCAATAATTTAGCAAGAACAAAATCACAGATTACAATTTCGTTTTGCTGGCTGAGATATGCGACAATATATTTTTTCTTATAAGGTACACAACGATACCCTAATGTTTTCCATCTGGCATATGCACACGGTTTATGCTCAACTCTCTCGTCTGAAAGCTTTTTAAAAAAGTTAAAGGCATCTTTTACAAATTTTTTGGAAGTCTCGGGTAATCCCTTGCCATCAATAAACCAGGCAATCTCAGCAACGGCTGTGGCAGCCGGTTCCAGAATGCTTACTTTTCTTTCGCCCATTTATCAATAAGTTTAAGAGCATGTTTTCGGCCGGCAGTAAGAGATAACTTTTTAACCAGTGGAGTTTTTTGAGCTGCTGTTAATTGAATTTTATCAAATTCCTTTTGTTCAATAACAACAAATTTTGTTTTATTTATAGTGAGTGATTCCATGTTTCTATTTTACTAAAGATAAAAATAAACGAACAATAATTTATTCTTTTTTAAGAAAATATTTCTTCCGCTATAGCAATGTTTTCCGGCTTACCTACATCAATAAATTTTGATGTGCTATGGTCAAAACCTTTTATAGTATGTGTTTTACAAAGATCCAGGTATACATCAACCATAGAAAACTTTCCTGTAATTTTTATTATCTGAAAAAATTCAGGCGAAATAATATGGATGCCGCTAAAGGCTTTTTCAAAATATTTTGTAGCCTCCCTGCTTATTTTTTGCTCTCCTGTTTTTATATTCCTCCAGCCACACAAAGTTTCTAAATCATCAAAAAGAAAATAGCGTGAGGTTTTCCTGTTTGTTACTGCTAATGTTGCCAACGCTTTTGAAGAAGTATGTTGATCTATCATTTTACGTATATCCACATCCGTGAGTATATCAACATTCATCAAAACAAAAGGCCCGCTATTTTCAAAAAAAGATTTCGCTTTCATAAGTCCGCCACCTGTTTCCAGAACTTCATCTGTTTCATCAGAGATGGTTATGTTACTTCCAAAGCCGTTATTCTTTTTTATTAAATTAATTATTTGATCAGGGAAGTGGTGAACATTCACAATAACATCGGTAATTCCGAAAGAGGCTAAATATTCAATATTTCTTTGCAACAATGATTTACCATTTATTATCGCCAGAGCCTTGGGATGTTCATCTGTAAAAGGTTTCAGCCTTGTACCTAAACCGGCTGCTAAAATCATTGCTTTCATAAATCAGCCTCCCAACATCTCTCAATATAGAAGGAAAAGAAAAATATCATATTTTGTTTTTTAAGATCATCAAACCGGCTTAGGAAAAAATTCTTTTATATTTTGTTCCATATGATTTAGCTCAACTTTTACTCCAAACTTATTTCTCAGATGGCGAACAACAGCATCAGCAGCGTATACACTTCTATGACATCCGCCGGTGCAGCCAAAGCTTATCATCAGGGAACTAAATCCTCTTTTTATATAATCTTCTACCGCAATATCAATAAGATTATAAACATTATTTAAAAATTCCGGCATCTTGGTCTGCTGCTCTAAAAAATCTTTTACGATTTTATTTCTTCCATTAAATGCTTTAAACTCTTCAAATCTTCCCGGGTTTAAAATTCCGCGGCAATCAAAAACAAAGCCTCCGCCATTTTCTGTTTCATCTTTTGGAATACCATTTTTGTAAGAGAAGCTATTCACTTTCACAACTAATGGAGTGGTTCCCGTTGCCTGCAATGGCTCAAAGCGATGGACAATTTCATCTTCAATCATTAAAGCCAATACACGCTCAAATTCAGGTAAAGCAATTCCTGTGTTTTTATTATTTAAAAACCATTTAAGATTTTTGAGAGCAAGTGGTATACTTATTAAAAAATGCGCTTTTCTTTCAAACAAACCACGAAATCCATAAGCGCCTAAAACCTGCAACAACCTGATAAGAACGTAACCATTATACTGGCTTACAAAGCGGTCACGGTCAATCGGTTTCTGTAATATTTTACTTACACAATCTATATAATAGTTCAGCAAAGAATTTTTCCAGTCGTCAGGCAGGTTCGCTTTTGCCTGCCACAATAAAGATGCTACATCATATTGTAAGGCTCCCTGCATCCCACCCTGGTAATCGATAAAATGTACTTCTTCATTTTGTATAAATATGTTCCTGCTTTGAAAATCGCGGAACATAAAATATTTATGCTTTACATGAGTAAGGTAATTGCTTAAGGCTTCAAAATCATCAATCAGCTTTTCTTTATCATAGGCAATTTTAAGTGTGTCAAGAAAATAATATTTAAAATATAACAGGTCGCTTATGATTGCCTGCTTACCAAACTCTTTTGAAGTTATACACCATTTATAATCGAGACCTTTATGACCTATGATCTGCAGCCATGCAAGTTTTTTTAAACTTTTTTGAAACAAGCTATAAACGAAAGGTATATGCCCGTGAAGCTCAAGATTTGTCAGCAATGAATCATCGCCAAAATCCTGCTGTATATACATTGTCCTGTCTTCACTCACTTTTAAAATTTGCGGAACAGGAGCATCACACTTTTTAAAATGCTCACTGAATTTTAAGAAAGTATCATTCTCTTTAATGTTATGATTGTATGTGGCAATGTATGATCCATTGTTACTTCTGATCCTGAAATAAATCCTGTCACCGCCGGATTGAGGCAGCTTTTCAAAACTTTTTATTTCATTTGAATTGAAAGTTTGAAAAAATGCTTTGATATTTTCAGCAACAGCTTGCATGTAAATTTTTGAGTGGGAGTAAAAATAGAATATTTTGCTTTGTAAAGCAGTAACCACTTTCGATAATTGGTAAGAGCGAATAATTCAATTTATTCTTAAAAATTAATTCCTTCCACCTGCACATTAGCAATTTCCCAAAACCCAAAGTCTTCATCAAACTCATACTCTACCATCCACTCCCCGTTTATAAAAATTTCTTCCGAAGAAAATGTAAGGGTAATATCGTAATTGCCTTTTACGTAGCAGCTATTTCCTTCAATGGTACAAACCGGATCATTCATTTCCTGCAACTGAATATCTTCATAAGCATCTTTAAAGCGATTGATAAGATTTATATATTCTTTTTCAGAAACGGGGTAATGATCGTTGATGCGCAAATTTTCTTTTTTCAATAACGGCATCCAATCGAAATGTTTCTTTTTTAAAATAACTTCGATGCAATCTTCTACCGCATGCCTCGTATTATCATATTTATAATCCGGGTAAAATTCATCGTAAGTAAAGCAACTCATCATACCCGGCACATTCATATCATTCATTTCATGATTAAACAACTCTTCTGTTGTGAAGCGGTATAACTCTCTGTCTGAAATATTCGGACTGCAAACGGACAATTCAATACTATATTTTCGTAAATATTCATCTAGGTTATTCCAGGCATTTTCTATTTCATCATCGGGTATTTCATTTACCGGTTTAAAATGATTGGGTCTTTCTATTTTATCAAAAATTTTTATCATTTTTCTTTCAACAGCCTGTTTCTCATACGCCATAATATGATTAAGAAACTCATTTTCTATACCGGCAGGCAATTCGCTATCAGTCTGCATAGTTCCAAATTGTGCACCCTGCTCCAGCATGAGTTTCATTTTCAAAAACTCATTTTCTGCTTTTAGTTTTTCTTCATCGCTGAGGTGATTAAAATCTTCATTCATAAAATGATAAATTTAAAATGTATTTTAAGTAACAGGCATTTCGTCATAAGTTCTTCCCCTAATTCTTTTCCAGCTTTCGTTTTATTTATTCCCCCTATTGTTTGTCAAACGTCCTCAGAATTTATTTTCCATATTAAAGTTTATTGAATTACAAAATACAAAAGCTTTCCTAAAATAACCTCCTTTGTTCTCCCGGTCTTCTAAATTGAGAACAATCCAAACCTAATCTTTCATTATCAAGACCATATTTATGAGTGTACTTTTTATATTGTTGTGCTACTATCTGTGCAATATTTCCTTCACCACGCATACGAACACCCCAGCGGCTGTCGTTCACTTTTCCGTCATGGCTTGCTTTAATTAAATGCCAAACCTTATCTGCCCTGTCGGGAAAATTTTTATACAGCCAGTCGTGAAACAATAATTTAATTGCTCCATTTAATCTTATAAAAGTATAGGCTGAAAACGTAGCGCCGGCTTCACTTGCAGCTTTAATAATATCGTGCATTTCATGCTCGTTCAAACCGGGAATCATAGGGCCAAGTCAGGCGTTCTTATATTGTTATTTGGAAGAAAAGAGAAAGGGGTTATTTTAGAATATGTGTAATTTATTTTACCAGCATAACAGTGCCTTTTCTTATAATAAGATTGCCGTTAAAATCAATTCCGGATGTTACCCATACATAGACACCTGTAAGTTGTAAACCCTTGTATCTTCCATCCCATCCTTTTTTATAATCATTGGTATTAAATACCTCCTGGCCCCAGCGATTATAAATTTTAAAAAAATTAAACTGAGTAATACCAATTGGGATAGCTTTTAATATATCATTTATTCCATCATTATTAGGAGAAAAGGCAGTAGGTACATAAATATTGGGGCCTTTATAAATTTTAATAGTAAGGGTATCGAATGTTTCACAACCTTCCGGCGTAAATGCTTTTAAAATATAAGTCTGATCTTTTGTTAAAACAGCAACCGGGTCAGCAATATTTGGATTACTTAATCCTGTGGAAGGAATCCACTGGTAAGACAAACCTCCGACAGCATGTAATTGAATGGGTTGCAATGGCGCAGCAATTGTATCATTGCCCGCACTTGCATTTGAGCCATAAATATTAATGATATTTTTTATAGTATCTGAAATGCAGCCGCTTTGTGCAATTGCAAAGAGGGTAACTAAATAATTTCCTGTTTTGAGATATATGTGCTGTGTATTATTTCCTGAGCCGGTAGTGCCATCCCCAAAATCCCATTTCCATTGTGCAATATTTACTCCATTATCAATGCCGGTAAAATTTACAACCGAATTTTTGCAGGCATTTGAAAAACTCATAATGACAACCGGCTTTGAATTTATATAAATGCTTTTGTAAGCAGTATCGGAAGCACACCCTTCCAATGATCTTACTGCCAATGATATTGTTTTACTTCCGGCGCTGGTGTAAGTTAGCGATGGATTTTCTTGTGTTGAAGTGCTTCCATTTGCTAAATTCCAGTACCAGTTATTTATTGTGCCCACTGAAACATAAGAAGAATCAAGCAATGAAACCGAACTTCCCTCACAGCTATTATTTGCATTAAAATTAGCAACAGGTTTACTGCCTATTCTTATTGCTTTTGTACTTACCTCAGTACATCCATCAGCTCCTGTTATAGTAAGCGATACATTATAATTACCGGCGCTTATATAAGTGTGCACAGGATTTATATTTATTGAATCAATAGGACTGCCATCTCCAAAATCCCAATATCTTTTTGTAATGGAAGCAAAAGACATTGAAGAATCATAAAAAGTAATATTTTCTCCTATACACCTTTTTTGATCCGATAGTAAATAAAAAGCCGGATTTAATGTTGTACAAAATTTTTGAAGATTTGTTGATCCACCCGTTGAGCCGGTAAATCCCCAAAACACCATAGTATCTCCATTAAAAACATCTGTAACAAAATCTTTAACTAAGCTTAGCCGTAACGTGCCATCAAAATAAATCTCATACTTTTTCAAAGTTGCGTCCCAGTTTATTTTTAAAATATGCCAGTTACAATCTTCTACATTATCTGTTAAAGCAGATATAGTTACGGGACCTGCGAGATTGTTAGCAGAAGTATGATTTAGATCTCCATTAATTTGTATAGCCAAATGATCATAAACAGGGTCGTTATTAATAGTATTCTGCCATGTATCGAGTGTAACTCCAATCGAAGGAGAAATTCCCTCATAACCTAACCCTCCTCCTGTACTACCAATACTGGTACTTATTGGTTGCAATACAAAAACAATACCATCGGCACCGGTTACATCATTACATCCCAAAAACACATTAAAAGTAAAAGTGAATGATTGGGCAAGATTTATTTTATTGTTATTCCAAACTGAGCCGCTCTTTGTATTAACATCGGGCGTTAATGTGTAGCAATGGCAATTGTCCTGAGTGGTACTTCCGTTCAATGTATATTGCGCTGAAGCAAATTGAATGAAACAGCTAAAACAGCATATTGTAAGAAACAAAAACAAATATTTCTTCTTACGTTTTAAAGGATCTGGCAAAATTTTTCTTATTTAAAGGCAATAAAAATACGCAATATGCCAGGTTAGAGAATGAGTAAGTAATGATAAATTTTATCTGTGAAGGCTATAATAAAAAAAGCGATACAGAAAATCTATATCGCTACTTAAAAAAAATTAAATGGCAGCTTACCAGCTCTTTTTTGCTACGCCGTCTTTAACAGCCTGAAGAGCATTTGCTTCGCTGAGCATTGTAGTCATTTTGTTTCCTTTTCCGTCATTACCCTGTGCCATATAGCCGCCACGTGAAGTTTTAGTTATTACGGCACCATGCATTGGGCAATTTTTTTCTTTTGTCTTCATGCAATAGGCTGTTAACATTTTTGCTGACATGTTGTATAGTTTTTAGTTAGTAAATATGGGTTAAACCAGGGTTAGTTAACCGTGGTATAGTCAAATGTAGTTTTTTATATGTAATTATAGCTAAAATATATTTCCACACAAATTTTTTAAATTTTTAATTTAAAACCAATTTTATTATTTTTTAGAGAAGAATAATAAAATCCGGAAAGAAAAATCTAAGCCTAAATTGCTTAAATAAGTAACGGTTTAAAAATAGTGTGAGATATTACACATCAATTTTTGCATACTTGGCATGTGTTTCAATAAACTCTCTTCTTGGAGGAACTTCATCTCCCATAAGCATACTAAAAACACGATCAGCTTCTGCAGCGCTATCAATAGTAACCTGTTTTAATGTTCTGGTAGCGGGATCCATAGTGGTTTCCCAAAGTTGTTCGGAGTTCATTTCTCCCAAACCTTTATAGCGCTGAACATGAACGGTATCTTCTTTTCCATTGGCATATTTTTCAACAAAAGCTTTTCTGTCCTCATCATCCCATGCATAGGCTTGATCTTTGCCTTTTTTTATAAGATAGAGTGGTGGCTGAGCAATATAAACATATCCCTGCTCAACCAATTCCTTCATATAGCGGAAAACAAAAGTGAGTATCAAAGTTGCGATGTGACTTCCATCCACATCAGCATCCGTCATAATAATTAATTTATGATACCGAAGTTTTGTAATATCCAAAGCCTTGGGATCTTCAGGTGTTCCGATTTTAACTCCTAATGCAGTGAACATATTTCTTATCTCCTCATTATCATAAATGCGGTGTTCCATCGCTTTTTCAACATTCAATATTTTACCACGCAAAGGAAGAATAGCCTGGTAGCTTCTATCTCTGCCTTGCTTTGCTGTACCACCAGCTGAATCGCCCTCAACCAAAAATAATTCGCATCTGAATGGATCCTTATCACTGCAATCTGCAAGCTTACCGGGCAATCCACCACCGGTAAGTACGCTTTTACGCTGCACCATTTCTCTAGCCTTCTTCGCTGCAGATCTTGCCTGTGCCGCTAATATTACTTTTTGAATTATAGTTTTTGCATCTTTTGGATTCTCTTCCAGGTAAGCAACCAGCACACGACTTAGCGTTGTGTCTACAATACCCATTACTTCACTGTTTCCAAACTTAGTTTTTGTCTGACCTTCAAACTGGGGTTCCGGCACCTTTACCGAAATGATTGCAGAAAGTCCTTCACGGAAATCATCACCTTCAATTTCCACTTTAGCTTTTTCAAACATTCCTTCTTTTTCGCCATAACTCTTAAAAACTCTTGTTATGGAACGGCGAAATCCAGCTACATGTGTACCTCCTTCTATGGTATTGATATTATTTACGTAACTAAATAAATGTTCCTGGTATCCTGTATTGTACACCATTGCAACTTCTACCATCACATTGCTATTGGTATCATGACTATCACAATAAATAACTTTTGGTAACAGTGGATGCCGGTTTGCATTTTTATCCAACATTTCTACAAATTCTACTATTCCGCCTTCGCTGTAAAATGTTTTGGTGTAAGTTTTTCCTTCTTCATCTTTTTCTCTCAGATCATTTAAAATGATAGTAATCTTTCTGTTTAAAAAAGATAATTCTCTTAAACGTCCTTCTAAAATTTCCCTGTTATAAACTGAAACAATAAAAATGCTGGTATCCGGCCAAAACTGAACCGTAGTACCGGTTTTATCACTTTTACCAATTTCCCTCACTTTATATTTTGGAACGCCTCTTTCATATTCCTGCTCAAAAGTTTTACCATCCCGATTAACTGTTACGTGTAATTTTATACTTAATGCATTTACACAACTAACACCAACGCCGTGTAAACCACCGCTTACCTTATAGGAATCTTTATCAAACTTTCCACCTGCATGCAATACCGTCATTACTACTTCCAGGGCACTCCGGTTTTCTTTTGTATGCATACCTGTAGGAATACCTCTTCCATCATCCTGCACAGTGATGGAATTATCTTCATTAATTGTAACGATAATATTTTTGCAATAACCTGCAAGCGCCTCGTCAATTGAGTTGTCGACAACTTCATATGCCAGGTGGTGTAAACCTTTGTTACCAATATCGCCAATGTACATTGCAGGCCGCTTTCTAACTGCTTCTAACCCTTCTAAAACCTGTATGCTGTCGGCACCATAGCCGTTGGTATCCGGTGTTAAAACTTCCGGTATTTCGGCTGTTGTTTCTGTGCTCATAATTGTTGGGAAATCCTTTAAAAACTAAAAAATTGTGAATCATGCAAACTTACAAAAAATAAGAGTAAGTACCTAAATTTCAAACTAACTATAACCCTTCTTTTTTGACGGCTTATAACCAGGTTTTGCAGATATTATTTTCACTGTATCAAGAGATTTCTTCTTGTGATTTTTGCTCTTTTAGTTTACAATAGCATGACAATAGCATTACAAATCTCAACCTTATGTTGTTTATCTTTGCATCCATTAATTTTAATGGAGCAACATTCAGACATATTATCAATTGCCCAATGGCAACCTGTTTTGCATGGTCAACATCAATTATTGCAGGAGAAAGAGCAAACGATACCCGGTTCGGTTCAATACACCATCAAGCGATTTAAAAAATTACCGCAAACAAATATTGATGATACAGGCATGATGGTTTATCATTTTAAAAAAGATGAGCCAAAGGGAAATTACCTTGAATTAAAATTCTGTATTTCAGGTAATACTTACTGCAGGGAAAAAAATACAGAATGTGATTCCTGTAAATTTCACCAATCAATTAATTGTGAAGAAAGGATTGACACTGTTGACCTGGTAAGTTTTAAATTTACCCCGGCACATCTATCTCAATTTGTAAAAGGTATAAAGCAAACTACTTTTTCTGATGATATATTAAATTTTAAACACACTTCCAGCTTCAGCAGAATAATGCCTCTTTGCGGTAAAACAAGAATGGTGTTGGAAGCTTTATTAAATCATTCATACTCTGATAGTCTTGAAAATATTTACATCAACGCTCAAACACAAATGTTGCTTTTGTATAGTATGGAATGTATGGCTGGCGAATCTGAAGAGAATTTTACCTGTAAGTTTTTAGCAAACGAAGCTGATAGAGAAAAGATAAGAAATGCAAGAGAAATTTTATTGCAGCACATCAGCGAACCCTTAACCATAAAGGCTTTAAGCCGCAAAGTTGCCACAAATGAATGTTACTTAAAAAAGGGGTTTAAGGAAATGTATGGCACAACAATTTTTGATTTTTTTCAAAGCCAGCGGATGGAACATGCTAAATATCTTTTGTATGAAAAAGGTTTGAGTGTTACAGATGTTTCCTCTTTACTCGGCTATTCTTCTATCTCTCATTTTTCTACTGCGTTTAAAAAACACACCGGTTTAAAACCCTGTGAGTTGCTGTTTCATTAATCTTCTTTTCACTCTTTCCTGAATTTTTTATACAACCTTATAGCAACCAGAAGTATAATAGTAAATATCACCAAGCCCGCAATTGCCCAAACAACACTTAGCATTTGTTTTACCACAGCGAGCATTACAATTATGGTTAGAAAAAGTGTAGCTAACTCATTCCACGTACGCAATTGCTGCGAAGAATATTTAAATAAGCCTTTGCTCTGCTGCTTAAATATTGCATGTAAGGAAAGATGATAAAGAAACAATCCCAGCACAAAAAAAAGCTTTACCAAAAGCCATGTTGGCAAGCTTCCATATAAATACCAAAGCCATCCTCCAAAGATCAGCGTAAGAATTGCAGAGGGCCATGTAATGATGTACCACAGCCGGTTTTGCATGATTGCAAATTGTTGCAAAAGTATTGATCGCTCCGGCTCAGTTTTAGAATTAGCTTCTGCACTATATATAAACAGCCGTACGATATAAAACAAACCGCTGAACCAGGTAATAACAAAAATTATATGTAAGGCTTTAATATAGAAGTACATTATTAATTAGTGTTAGTTATCAAAGTCATTTGGTCATTGGTCAATAAGTCATCAGGTATTGTTTCTTTTTCTATTGACTCACTGACTATTGACTTTTTATTAAAATTCTCTATCCATCCCGCAATAGTTTTCACCCACAACGGATTGGTATTAAGGCATGGTATCATCTTATAAGATTCGCCACCTGCCTGCATAAAAATTTCCTTTCCTCTAACTGCAATTTCTTCTAATGTCTCCAGACAATCACTTACAAATGTCGGGCATACGATCAATAATTTTTTCACACCTTCGGCAGGAAATTGTTCTAAACGAATATCTGTAAAAGGTGTAAGCCATCCCTTTCCTAATCGGGATTGAAAAGAAATGCTGTATTTGCTTTTGGGAATGTTTAAAGCTTCTGTCACCAATTTTGTAGTAGTAATCACCTGGTGACGATAACAAAATTCATGTGCAGGCGAAGCAACTTCGCAACAATTATCTGTTTGCAAACAATGGCATCCGGTAATATCACTCTTGCGTATGTGCCGGCCTGGAACGCCATGATAACTGAATAAAAGATGATCGTACTCTTTTGCTAAATAGGGTTTGATATTTTGCGAAAGTGCATTCAAATAATTTGGTTCGTTATAAAATGGTTTTATAAAAGTCAGCTTAAAAGAATATTTTTTCTTTTTATAGATATCTTTTGCATACTCTACAGCAGTTTCATAACTGCTCATTGCATAATGCGGATAAAGCGGCAATGCAATCACTTCTTCAATGCCGGGTTCTCTTTTCAATAAGGCGTTAAAAGCCGCTTCGGGTGAGGGATTGCCATAACGCATAGCAATCTCAACCGGCTCTTCAACTTCATTCTGTAAGGCATGTTGTAATTGCTTTGTAAAAACTACCAGGGGTGATCCTTCATAAGTCCAAATTGTTTTATAAGCCTTCGCAGATTTTGGCGCTCTGAAGGGAACAATTATACCTTTCACCAGCAAGGCACGAAACAGCCATGACTTATCAATTACTTTTTCATCCATTAAAAATTCATCAAGATATTTTTTTACATCCTTCACTTCTGTTGAATCAGGCGATCCAAGATTCATTAAAATAATGCCTCTCTTTACAGTATCCATTGCCTTAAAAATATTTGCAAATGTAATCGCCTGCAAACAAATAAAACCCGTTCAGCTTCTTATGACTTATTTATGACTATTCTCGCTAAAGCGGCTGATAATTTTGCATGGAGTAAAATTATGATCAATACCCACCACTATTTTCTATCCAACTTTTGTATTGCCGGTATTAACTATCGCAAAAGTGATGTAATTGTAAGAGGTAAATTTTCTTTAACCACCGGGCAATGTGAGCAACTATTAAATGAAGTTGTAAAAAAACATCTTCCCGGTGCATTTGTACTTTCTACCTGTAATCGTACAGAAATTTATGGCATAAGTTCTTCTCCGCAGGAACTGATAGAATTGTTGTGCCTGCATACACAGGGAAGAATAAAAGATTTTATTGAATATGGTTATACACACCAGGGATTGAAAGCAGTGGAACATCTTTTTAAAATGGCTGCCGGAATTGATTCGCAGATCATTGGAGACCACGAAATTTTATCCCAGCTAAAGGTGGCTGCAAAGTTTGCAAAAAAGCATAATTGCATCAATAATTTTTTGGAGCGGTTAATAAATTTTGCAATAGTATCTTCAAAAAGAATTAAGACCGAAACGAAGCTTAGTTCAGGAACCGTATCTGTTTCCTATGCAGCAATTGAAATAATAAGAGAAAAAATCCCTGATCTTATTAATAAAAAAATTCTTCTTTTAGGTACAGGAAAATTTGGCTATAACGTAGCTGTGAATCTTAAAACCTATTTGCCCGATTGCTCGTTGATATTTTGTAATCGTACCAATGAAAAAGCATCGGAGCTTGCTGAAAAATGCAATGCTGATTTTATCTCTTATGAAAATTTGCCTGAAACTGCAAATGATGTAGATGTAGTGATAGTAAGTACTTCGGCTGAATCATATACTGTATTGCCTTCTTTCTTTACAAAAGAAAAATCAAGATTGATTCTTGATCTGTCAATTCCGCAAAATGTTGATCCTGCTGTAAAAAATTTATATGGAATTGAATTAATGAACGTTGATGAAATATCAGCAATTCTTAATAAAACAATTGACAAGCGTAAGGCAGAAATTCCAAAAGCTTTGCAAATAATTAATGAAACAATAGATGAGCTTAAGGAATGGTATGTAATGCAGGCAAACAACCCGGTATTACGTAAAATAAAATCACAGCTTAATGAATTAGCAGATGAAAAAACATCCGTAAACAGCAAAGAAAAAATACACAAAACAGTTTCTTTCCTGGCTATACAATTGCGTAAAGAAAATAATAAAGGTTGCCAATACATACACGCTTTGAATAATTACCTGCACCTGGATTATGAAGCCAACGCTTAAGATAGGTACACGTGAGAGTGAATTGGCTGTTTGGCAGGCTACACAGGTTCAAATACTTTTAAAAGAAAATGGGTTTTCTTCAGAATTAATTTATATAAAAAGCGAAGGCGATATAAATACTGTAACGCCTTTGTATGAATTAGGTGTTCAGGGAATCTTCACCAAAACACTTGATGCAGCTCTGTTAAATAATAAAATTGATATTGCTGTTCATTCAATGAAGGATGTGCCTACTCAATTAGCCAAAGGAATTAAACAGGCTGCAGTTTTAAAAAGAGCTTCTTATAAAGATATATTCGTCTTTAAAGATAAATCAATAGTTGACAGTTGGCAGTTGACAGTTGACAGGATAAACTCCCCTTTAGGGGATGGAGGTATCATTGCCACCAGTAGTATTCGCCGCAAGGCTCAATGGCTGCATCGCTATCCAAAACATTCAATTGAAAATCTACGAGGTAATGTAAATACCCGGTTGAAGAAAGTTTATGAACATGAATGGAACGGAGCCATCTTTGCCGCAGCAGGATTAGAACGCATAAATCTTCGTCCTAAAAATTCTGTTGATCTTAATTGGATGTTACCTGCGCCTGCGCAGGGAGCAATTATGGTTGTTTGCAGAGAAGATGATTCATTTTCTTTTGAAGCATGTAAGTTTTTTAATAATGTTGATACTGCTTTATGTACTAAGATCGAAAGAGATTTTCTCCGCACTTTATTAGGTGGTTGTTCAACTCCAATAAGTGCATTGGCAGAAGTAAAAAATGATAAAATAGTTTTTAAAGGAAATATCTGCAGTGTGGATGGAAAAGAAAAAATAGAAATAGAAAAGGAAACTTCTATAAAAGATAGCGAACAATTAGGAGTTAATGCTGCTAATGAAATATTAAACGACACAAAAGCGCAAAAGATTATACAGGCAATCCGCAATGAAAAAAACTAAGCTGAAAATATTAAGTACGAAAGTTTTAAGCAAAGAGGCTATTGATAAAGCCTTAATGCTTGATATACTGATTGATGAGCTTCCTTTCATCACAACAGAGCCAATAAATACTGAGGAATTAAAAAAGATATTAAAAGGATTTTTGCAACAGAATATTACTGCAGTTTTTACGAGTAAGAATGCGGTACAGGCATTTGATCAGATTGCAAATGCCGAAGTTCCGTGGAAGATCTTTTGCATCGGGCATTCAACAAAAAATTTAGTTTCCAAAATATTCGGTGAAGAAAAAATTTCAGGTTCTGCAAATAGCGCTGCAGAATTAAGTGATATTATTTTACAGGATGAGGCAATCAAGAAAGTGATCTTCTTTTGCGGAGTACAACGAAGAGAAGAGTTGCCGCAAAAATTAAAAGCAGAAGGAATTGAAGTTGAAGAAATAATGGTTTATGAAACATTGGAAACGCCTCAAAAAATTTCAAGAAAGAATTATGACGGAATTTTATTTTTCAGTCCAAGTGCTGTTAACAGCTTTTTTTCTTTAAATAAAATTAATGAGCAAATACAAATTTTTGCGATTGGCAAAACAACTGCAGATGCAATTCATCAACATATAAATAAAGATCTGATTATTGCTGAAACTCCCGGAGAAGAAGACATGATAGAAAAGGTTATATCATATTTCAGCACAACCAAAATAGCGTAGCATGCAATTGAAGAATGATTTATTATTAAGAGCATTAAAAAAAGAAACAGTTGAACGTCCACCTGTTTGGATGATGCGCCAGGCAGGCAGGTACTTGCCTGATTATATGAAGCTGAAAACTAAGTATGATTTTTTTACCCGTGTACAAACTCCTGAACTGGCTTGTGAAATTACTTTGCAGCCTGTTGACCAGGTTGGAGTAGATGCTGCAATTATTTTCTCTGATATCCTGGTAATACCACAGGCAATGGGTATAGAGGTTTTGATGGAAGAAGGAAAAGGACCGTCTTTGCCAAACGTAATCAAGAATCAAAAAGATATTGATGCATTGATAACAGATAATGTTGAAGAAAATTTGAATTATGTGATGAAGGCATTGTCTCTCATCAAACAGGAATTAAATGGAAGAGTTCCGCTTATCGGTTTTGCCGGAGCACCATTTACAATTTTGTGTTACATGGTAGAAGGCAAAGGCAGTAAAACATGGGAGAAAGCAAAGCAATTTTGTTTTACTCAACCACAACTTGCTCATCAGTTATTACAGAAGATAACAGACATTACTATTAAATATTTAAAAGCTCAAACAAAGGCTGGCGCTGATGTAGTGCAGGTTTTTGACAGTTGGAGTGGTACACTAAGTCCGAAAGATTTTAAAACTTTTGCCCAACCATATTTGCTTCAAATTGCTGATGCACTGAAAGATGATGCTCCGGTTATTTTATTTCCTAAAGGAAGCTGGTATGCATTAAAAGATTTGAGTACAAGCAGTGCATCAGGTTTGGGAATTGATTGGTGCATTGCGCCGCAATATGCAAGAGAGTTAACCGGTAACAACGTAACACTGCAGGGAAATTTCGATCCTGCAAAGTTGTTGTTACCAATTCCTGAAATTAAAAAAGCAGTGCATGAAATGATTGATGCTTTTGGTATGCAGAATTACATTGCAAACCTTGGGCATGGCATCACTCCAAATATTCCTGTTGATAATGCAAAAGCTTTTGTTGAAGCAGTAAAAGAATATTTAGTAAAATAATGGATCCCAATTTTACATATTCAAAAATTGCAGCAGAATTCAACGGGTATATTCTTGAGCTGCAAAATAAAATATGCGCTGCTTTAGAAGAAGTGGATGGAGAAAAATTTATTGAAGATGCATGGATAAGAGAAGAAGGTGGCGGCGGTTTAACAAGAGTGATTCAAAAAGGAAACGTTTTTGAAAAAGGAGGGGTAAATACTTCGAAAGTTTTTGGAAAACTACCAGACACAATGCAGCAGGCATTCAATGTTGAAGAAAGCAATTTTTTTGCGGGGGGTATATCTCTCGTCATTCATCCCCAAAATCCTTACGTACCAACGGTGCATGCCAATTGGCGTTATTTTGAATTGTTTGATGGAGAAGAAAATATAATTGATAGCTGGTTTGGTGGCGGCACTGATTTAACGCCATATTATTTATTTGAAGAAGATGCCAGACATTTTCATACAACATTCAAAAATGCAATGGAACCTTTTGGTGATGAATTATATCCTGCATACAAAAAAAATTGTGACGAATATTTTGTAAACAAGCATCGGAACAACGAAGCCCGTGGTATTGGTGGCGTATTTTATGATTATCTGCGACCAAAGAATGAAGAGGCTGCAGAACGCTTGTTTGCTTTTCAGCAAGCTAACGGCAATTGCTTTTTAAATTCATATTTACCAATTGTGAAAAGAAGAAAAGATTTGCCATTCGGAGAAAAAGAAAAACACTGGCAGGAAATAAGAAGAGGAAGATATGTTGAATTTAATATTCTGCATGATCGCGGAACATTATTCGGTTTAAAAACAAATGGCAGAACAGAAAGTATTTTAATGAGTCTTCCGCCAACTGTAAGGTTCGAATATAACTATCAACCGCAGCCGGGAAGCGAAGAAGATAAATTGCAGCAGGTTTGTTTACATCCAAGAGAATGGATATCAGAAGTGAAACGTGAAACGACAGAGGTGAAAAATTAAGATTTATTTTTACCTTTCACTTCTCACGTTTCACGAAATAATTTTAAAATAAAAAAATCTTTATGTATTTACAAAGAAGAAACAGAATTTTAAGAAGCAATCCTGCAATAAGAAGCCTGGTTGCTGAAACAATTTTAACTCCCAGTGATTTTATTGTTCCTCTTTTTATTATTGAAGGGGAAAATATAAAAGAAGAGATCACTTCCATGCAAAACTATTACCGCATGACGGTTGATGTAACGGTAAAGGAAGTAAAGGAGCTATGGAATATGGGTTTAAAATGCGTTTTGCTTTTTGTAAAAGCTAAAGATGAATTAAAAGATAATAAAGGCACTGAAGCATTAAATCCAAATGGTTTAATGCAGCGCAGTATAAAAGCAATTAAAGATGCATGCCCCGAAATGCTTGTTATGACTGATGTTGCGCTTGATCCTTTCTCATCTTATGGTCATGATGGAATTGTGGAAAATAATGAAATTGTAAATGATGCAACAGTGGAAGTGTTGGCCAAAATGAGTGTTAGTCATGCACAGGCAGGTGCAGATTTTGTTGCACCAAGTGATATGATGGATGGAAGAATTGGAGCAATTAGAAAAGCATTGGAAGAAAATAATTTTACCAAAACAGGTATCATGGCATACAGTGCAAAGTATGCTTCCTGCTTTTACGGACCATTTAGAGATGCATTGGATTCTGCTCCTGGTTTTGGTGATAAAAAAACATACCAGATGGATTATTCAAATCGCATTGAAGCGGTTAAAGAAGCTATAATGGATGTAGAAGAAGGCGCAGACATAGTAATGGTAAAGCCTGCATTAAGTTATATGGATGTAATTCGTGAAGTGAAGGATGCTGTTGATGTTCCGGTAAGTTGTTATAATATCAGCGGCGAATATGCTATGATAAAAGCGGCAGCAAAAATGGGTTGGATAGATGAGAATAAAGCCATTCTTGAAACACTAACTTCAATGAAAAGAGCCGGCGCAGATCTTATCGCAACATATTTTGCAAGAGATGTGGTGAGATTATTATCGTGAAA
>JADGPX010000216.1 GCA_017882215.1 Chitinophagaceae bacterium
GATCATCTTATAAATGTTCCTTCTGATGATACACCACGGATCCAGGAAAGCCATATTATGCTGGGACATATCATTTGCCAATTGGCAGAAGAACAATATTTTAGCCCCCTCTAAATCTCCCCCGTTAGGGGAGACTTAAATACAAATGATGATTAATCTGAAGAAAATTGATAAGAGCTGGACATTATTTTTAGACCGTGATGGTGTAATAAATAATGAAAAGCACATGGATTATATCAATACATGGGATGAGTTTAAATTCTTTCCGGGTGTGAAAGAAGCAATAAAAAAGTTTACAGAAAAATTCGGCAACATCTTTATAATCACTAACCAGCGTGGTGTTGCAAAAGGACTCACTAAATTAGAAGACCTGGAGATCATACATAAAAATTTGCTGGAAGAGGTAGCTATTGCAGGAGGAAAAGTTACCAAAATTTATTTTTGTTGTGATATGGATAATTCAAATCAAAATCGTAAGCCTAATCCAGGCATGGGTTTGCAGGCAAAAAAAGAATTTCCCGAAGTTGATTTTTCAAAGAGCGTAATGATAGGTAATACAATAAGCGATATGGAATTTGGCAGAAACCTTGGCATAGCTATAAACATATTTATACCTTCTACTCATCCGTATATAGGGGTTCAGAATCCAATGGTTGATCTTGTATTCCCTGATCTTTTATCAGTTTCAAAAGCATTATAAGTTATCGTTAAATTTATTTTTTGCTGCAATAAAGTTGTTCAAATTTCTTTCTTTTGTTTAAAGCTTTCCTGAATGTACAAAGCCATTTGTATTTTTCTTTTTTTTATATTTTTAAATACTATTATTTCTGCACAAACAATTAATGTAACAGATGTAAAAGTATTACATAAAAAAGAAGATTCATTAAAATCGCTGTCACTAAAAATTATTCAGGGGCGCACTTCTGCAGATCGTTTTTTAGCGGATAGTGAATTCACCAAAATATTTGTAAGGGCATTAAAAATCAAAAATTCATTTCATTATTCTTTCGATTCCCTGTTAACGATCTCAAAACTTTCGCCATCTGACAGTTCGTTTAAAATATTTACATGGCAGATGGTTATTAATGATAATGTAGTACGCCAGCATGGAGCCATTCAAATGAGAACTTCTGACGGCTCATTAAAACTTTTTCCGCTTATTGATAAATCAGATATTACCAGGAACATGTCGGATACTGTCGGAAATAATTTTGGATGGATAGGCGCTGTGTATTACAAAATAGTTCAGACACAGGCAGGTGATAAAAATTATTATACGCTGCTGGGATATGATGAAAATAATATTCGCAGTAATAAAAAAATTGTTGAGGTTTTGTCTTTTGAGAATGACCAGCCAATATTTGGAGGTTCTTATTTTAATTTTTCTGATAACGCTGCTTTAAAACAAAATCCTGCCAGGTTAATTTTAGAATATAAGAAGAATGCAAGCCCGCGGCTTATATATGATGCTGATCAGGATCTTATCATTTATGAGCACCTGATATCAGAAACAGAAGAAACACAAAAAAAATATACTTACGTAGGTGATGGTGATTATGAAGGATTAAAATGGAAAGATGGTAAATGGGTACATATTGATAAGGTATTTACACAAAAACTAAAAGAAGGTGACGAACCCATTCCCAATCCGATAAGAGATGCCAATGGAGATATTGATCAAACTAAATTGAAAAATAACGGGATTGGTAATAATGAAAATAACGAAGAGCCTGTAAAGACTGTTACCAAAACTAAAGCAACGCCTTTTAAGGTTAAAGTAAAGAAGAAACAATAAAAATTTATCCTTCAATTAAGTACGTTCCCAAATCGATCACTTCTCCTTCTCCCATTTTAAATTTCTCTATAGCCTCTACATCAAGGTCTTCCAGCACTTTGCTTTTAAAAATTTCTTTTTTGTGTTTGAAAACAACAAAATAAAAATCGGGTTTGGTATCTTTATTCCAATTTGAAAAAGATGAATGATTAAAAGAAATTTTTGCTACACCATTTTCATCAAGAGTACTCTCCCCAAGAAAGTCATCTTCAAAAACATCTTTATCATAAAGCCTTACCAGGTAAGTATCTCCTGTTAATGGTTGGTCATTGCCTTTGCCAATAAACCTTGCGGTTACTTCAAGATTCATGTCTTTATTTAAAGAGAGATCAGTCATAATTGTTTATCGATTAATTGTTGAATTTGAGTTTTTAAATCAGGTAAATCAAATTTAATCACGTCCCAAATTATTTGATTATTTGTACCGAAATACTCATGAATTAATTTGTTTCTAAACGCTTTTACCTCATTCCAGTTTATATGAGAATTCTCTACTTTATATTCTTTAGGAATTTGTGCAGATGCTTCTCCAATTATGTGAAAATTAAATAATGTTGCCTGGTATGTTTTGATATCATTAATGAATTGATCGTATGAAACACCATTAGTATAACTTCCAATTGTTTCAATACATGCCAGTATATCCTGCAATAAGAATAATATAATTCTTTTAGACATAGATCAGATCCTCTTCTACATATTTAAAATAGTTAGGTTTTATACCACCCCGTGACACAACATCAACCTTTTTATGGAATAGTTCTTCAATCTCAAAAACAAGAGAAAGAAATTTAATCCCTATTCTGTCATTAAAATCAACTAATACATCTATATCGCTTTCTTCAGTTGCATCGCCACGGGCATAGCTGCCAAAAATACCCAATTCACTAAGTGGATACTTTTTTTGTAATTCTGGTTTTGCCTTTGCAAGAATTTCTTTTATTTGTTGCAGTGTGTACATAATGCTGCGTAAAGATATAAAGTACAAGTGAGTGACACAACAAAAGCTTAATAGTAGTACTCAAGCCCGGTAAAAAAATAAGAAATAAGAAATAAGAAATAAGAAAGTTCATGGCAATGACCCAATGACTATATTTTAATCATCTAATTTTAAAACTGCTAAAAAAGCTTCCTGCGGCACTTCTACATTGCCTATTTGTTTCATTCGCTTTTTTCCTTCTTTCTGTTTTTCCAAAAGTTTTCTCTTGCGGCTTATATCGCCGCCATAGCATTTTGCTGTAACATCTTTACGCATAGCGCTGATGGTTTCGCGGGCTACAACCTTAGCTCCTATTGCGGCTTGTATCGCAATCTGAAATTGCTGACGATGCACCAACTCCTTTAATTTTTCGCAAAGCTTGCGGCCAAATTCCTGTGAACGGCTGCGATGTATCAATGCACTCAACGCATCCACTTTATCTCCGTTCAATAAAATATCCATTTTCACTATGTCACTTTCACGCCAGCCGATTGGATGATAATCGAAAGAAGCATAACCCCTGGTTAAACTTTTCAGCCTGTCGTAAAAGTCAAAAACAATTTCAGTCAATGGCATTTCAAAAGTAATTTCTACCCTTGTTGGAGTTAAGTACGACTGGTGGGGTAAGATACCTCTCTTGTTAATGCAAAGCGTCATTATATTACCGATGTAATCAGATGTTGTAATTATTTGTGCTTTGATAAATGGTTCTTCAATCTTTTCAATGCGGCTTGGATCCGGCATTTGTGAAGGATTGTTAACCATTATTTTTTCGCCCCTGGTTGTGTATGCAATAAAACTAACATTGGGAACAGTAGTAATAACTGTTTGATTGAACTCCCTTTCCAGTCTTTCCTGGATTATCTCCATGTGCAGCATTCCTAAAAATCCGCAACGGAAACCAAACCCTAATGCCTGCGATGTTTCCAGTTCAAATGTGAGGGAAGCATCATTCAATTGCAATTTGTCCATGCAATCTCTCAATTCTTCAAACTCATCAGTCTCTACCGGAAAAATTCCTGCAAATACCATTGGCTTTACATCTTCAAAACCTTTGATAGATTCCTTACAGGGATTTGCAGTTGTAGTGATAGTATCACCTACTTTTACTTCCTTTGCATTTTTAATACCTGTGATTATATAACCAACATCTCCTGCTCTCACTTCATTCTTTGGTTCCATTCCCAACTTTAAAATACCAACCTCATCAGCCCCATATTCTAAGCCCGTATTGGAGAATTTAATTTTATCACCTTTTTTAAGTGTGCCATTAAATATCCTGTAATAAACAATAATGCCACGAAAAGAATTATACACACTATCAAATATCAATGCCTGTAATGGTGCATTTATATCGCCTGTGGGTGCCGGTATACGCTCAATGATTGCCGCTAATATTTCTTCAATACCTACACCGCTTTTTCCACTTGCCAATAAAATATCTTCGGGTTTGCAACCAATTAATTCTACTATCTGATCTGTTACTTCAGGGATCATGGCGCCATCCATATCTATCTTGTTAATCACCGGAATTATTTCGAGATCATTATCAATAGCCAGGTATAAATTGGAAATAGTCTGCGCCTGTATTCCCTGTGTGGCATCCACTAACAGCAATGCACCTTCGCAGGCAGCCAACGCACGGCTTACTTCATAACTAAAATCCACATGACCGGGAGTGTCAATCAGATTCAAAACATACTCCTGCCCTTTCCATTTATAATTGATCTGGATGGCATGGCTTTTAATGGTGATACCTTTTTCTCTTTCAAGATCCATATCATCCAATACCTGCGCCTGCATATCACGATCGCTTATGGTATGGGTAAACTCAAGTAAACGGTCTGCCAGCGTGCTTTTCCCGTGATCAATATGAGCAATAATGCAAAAGTTTCTGATGTTCTTCATAACCGGATGCAAAGATAACGAAAAGCAGCAAGCGTTTAGCAGGTACAACTTACTTAATAATGCTTTTATACACCTCATCAAATTGCTTTGCTATTACTTCGTAGCTGAATTTACTTTTAGTGTAGTTGGCTATTTCCATTTGTGAGAAAGAATTTCTTTGCTGTATGAAATTTATAATTGTATCAGCTAAATTTTCAGGATCATTTGGTTTTGCAAAAATGCCTGTTTTGTTTTTGATAATATATTCCCTAAAAACAGGATGCTTATAATCCTGTTAATATTAGTTTTGCCATTAGTGAAGAAAAAGTTACCGGTTAAATTATCGTAGACTTTTAATTATTTGAACAAATTCAGAAGCTACTAACGATGCTCCTCCAACCAATCCGCCATCCACATCCTTTTCGCTAAAAATTTCTTTTGCATTGTTTGCTTTAACGCTTCCTCCATACAAAATTGAAATACTTTCAGCTACTTCCTTATTATATTTATTTGCAATAATATTCCTGATGTGTGCATGCATCTCCTGTGCCTGGGCTGAA
>JADGPX010000031.1 GCA_017882215.1 Chitinophagaceae bacterium
CCACATGCAAAATGCAGAGGAAGTACATTTAACAGGCACCGGTACCAGCCAGGAGCAGCTAATGGATTAAGGCAGAAACACCGCAGTTTAAAAATACCATTACCAATGACACCTCCAATAAAATGAGTGATGAAAACCTCGCCGAATACATTGCCGCAAAGTTTAATTAAAAGCTATTAAGAATTTAAAAGCTGCTTCAAACTAATTGAAGCAGCTTTTCGTTTTATACTTCATCCGTTTACCTTTTTACATTTATAATTTTTATTTTGAGACACAAACCATCTAAGGAATTTTTAAAACTCTGCATTATCTTTATCTGAACTTTATTTAATGAGAAAAAATATACTGCTGCTTTTTTTACTCTTATTTTTAATTTGCTCAAATACATTGGCGGCAGATACTACATTAATATATAAAAAAAAGAATTCTTTTTTTATTGAAGCAGGTGGCAAAGGGCCATACTACTCTGTAAACTATAGCAGAATATTTAAGCAGGGCAGGAAACTCATTTATAGCTGGAGGGCAGGTTTTTCTTTATTATCTCATGATCTATCTTTTCCAATTGCAATAACTGCGTTTACGTATGGATTACAACATCACCTTGAGTTTAGCATTGGGCTTACCCCTTACTTAAAAGACTACAAAACATTTTTGCATAAAAACGATCTTTCAGATAAACAGTTCTACATTACCCCTGGCATTGGCTACAGGTTTCAGAAAATAAACGGCAACTTCTTTTTTACAGCCGGAATTGATCCGCTTATTTTTATTGACCCACCTTCAGATAATATCTGGAATTTTACACCGGAGTTTAGACCAGCAGGACACCTGGCTTTTGGCATTCTCTTTTAATAATTTTATCATAACATATACTTCATCCAGGCTAAAGTCTTTTACTGTTATTCAGCCGAATGCAATTAGAATAAGAAAATAGTTTTATTCTGAAACCTGGCTTCAAAAATTAATTTTCTTTCAAGTGACCAATGCGCATTGCGTAATTGCCAGCCTTCAGATACAGCAGTTACAGCCATTAAAAGATTGTCGATCTTAAAGTAATGAAAGAATAATCAGAATTTAAAAAATACGCCTCCATGAAGAATATATTTTCCATAACCTGCTTCAGCAAAAAATCCTGCATTTTTTGATAGCTTAAATTTAGCTCCAAGCCCCACCTGGTAAGCAAGATCAGTCGGTTGAGGTCCGCCTAAATTAATTTTATTCCCTGATGCATCAATATAATTCTGTGTCCAGGTATTGATGCCAATTGCAGTTCTTATATAAGGACTAACTTTTGAAGTATTGACAGGCATGTAACGAACAATATTAAGCATGAACGCCCAATTATCTAATGAGCCTTTTAATGCAGAAGTATAAGGATTGTTATAACCATAATACGGCACACTTACTTCACCATGTGTAATCATTACTCCTATGCTCATATTGCGACTGAACTGATAATCTAATGCGCCTGTTACCGGACCAGTTTGTGTTATATTGCCCTTGTAGTAATTATAAAAATCTGCAAGCTGGTCTTTATCCTGATTAGGAAATCCGTAACCAATTGAGAGGTTAACGGAGGGTTCAAATTTGGGCAGGTTTTGTTGCTGAGATCTATTTCTCTGTTGAGGTCTTTGATACCTGCGTCCATAACCAGGTCCTACACGCATTATCACTTGTGCATCAGAAATGGAAACGGAAAAAAGAGTTACAATAAAAATGGTGAGGTACTTATTCATAAAAGTTATTTTGAAATAAGATGGATATGGTTACACTCAGTTTAAAAAATCTCTCCTAAAAATTTGTTAATAAAAAATTTTCCACCCTTGGTTGGTGTTCAATAAGGCAATGTGTGTAAACTGCCCCAACAACCAAAGCAAAATTGGTGGCACAATACAATTGTTGGTGAGCACCAGCACAAAACCAATACACAGAACAACAATGGCGAAAGAATACAGGGCAGGAAAGTTTGGAATGGATTACTGAAGGATACTAAATAATTTGATGAACTAAATTTATTTAAACTATAAAAAAAATGCCCTCTTTAATTAAGGGCATTTTATAATTTAAGTGAACAATAAATATTATTGCTGCGGCACAGGATTTCCTTCGGCATCTAATTCCACAATATCATATCCTAATCTTTGCAGGCCCGGTAATATTCTTTCTTTATCTCCAACCAAAACAATATTCATCTTATTAATATCAATATATTTTTTTATCAATGCATTGGCATCATTAGCTGTAAATGAATTTAATATTTTGGTTTGCTGATTAACGTAATCAGGCGGAAGATTGTAACGTAATATTCTGCCAACAAACGCCGCTTTTTGCACACCTGTCTCATAATTGCGGGCATCACTTTGCCCGATGGATTTCTTCATGAATTGTATCTCTTCTGCCGAAGGGCCTGACTGGTTGTACAGTTTTATTTCACGTATCACTTCTGACAAAGCGCTATCTGTTGACATGGCTCTGATGCTGCTGCTGAAGGTATATGCCCCTGAATATTTATCGCCGGCAAAACCTCCTCTTGCACCATACGTCCAGCCTTTATCCTCACGAAGGTTAATATTTAAACGGCTGTTAAAACCTTCACCAAGGTTATAGTTTGCCAAACGGGCACGGTAATAATCGCCGGTAGCGTCATACCTTAAACCCGTGGGATAGCCAACCCTGAACTCAGTTTGCGCAGCCTTGGGAATATCAACAATGTAAATTCTTATTTTTTGTGCAGGTGCCATATTATATGCCACCACAGGTAATGTAATATCTTTTTTAGGTAACTGGTTAAGAAAAGAAAGCTTTGGCAATACCTGGTTTTCTTTTACATCGCCAACCACAACAACCTGTCCGTTCTGTGACGAGATATAATTATCATAAAATTCCTGGATATCTTTAAACTTAATGTTCTTTAATGTTTCCTCAGTTCCATTATCAGGAACTCCCAAAATGCTGTTGCTTCCATAATTCACTTTAGCATAAACAATATCTGCAACTGTTGATGGCTGGCTTTTTGAATTGCGTATGCTCTCATTCAGTTGCCGCTTTAAGCGATTGAAAGTTTCTTCTTTAAACTCCGGACGCAACATTCTTTCTTTTAAAAGATCTAAAGTTTTATCAAGATTTTTTGTGAGCGACTGAACTGTGAAAACAATTGCATCATCAGTATTGTTTACATTGATTGAGCTTCCTAATTTTTGTAATGCAAGACTTATCTCTTCGCTGGTTTTATCTTTAGTATCCTCATTCATCATGGCAGCAAAAAGATTTGCCTGTCCTGCTTTGGAAAGATTATTTTGTTCTGCTGCAAGCCTTCCTCCTTTTAATGAAATGCTCAGCGTTACCGCAGGTATCTCATTATTTTCAACACCTATTACCTGCATACCGTTTGGCAAACTCTTTTTCCAAAAAGCCGGAACTTTTACAACAGGATTTGGCCCTGATGGCGGAAAAATGGTGCGGTTAAAATTATCTTTTGGTTTTTTGTAAGACAATCCTTCATACCCATAATGAGGCCGTTTATAATTGGTAGTATCTACAACATAATTATCCGGTGCAGCTTTAAGATCTTCCTTTCCCTTTGGCACTACGCTTTCAATTACCGCAGGCTTGTTTTTTATGTATTGATTATACACTCTCATCACATCCTGCTTTGTAATACTCTTATACATGCTGAGCAATTTGCCGGTCATATTGGGATTGCCGGTAAAGGTTTGATAAGCTGCCAGCTGCCCCACCTTACCATCTACAGAAGCAAGCCTGTTGATCGTTTGGCTTTCATAACTGTTTTTAAATTTCTCCAGGTCATCATCTGTAACACCTCGTTTTTCAAATTCGGTCAAAGCATTTTTCAACTCCGTTTGCATTTCTGCAAGATTATGATCGGGATATGGTGTAACAGAAAATACAAATTCACCGGTAAGTTCGTTCAGGCTGCTGAAGGCGCTTGCCTGTAAAGCTTTTTGAGGTTTGATAAGCGATTGGTAAAGCACTGAAGTACGGTTTCCTCCGCCACCACCACGTCCTCCGCCACGGCCACTGCCACCTCCACCAAGTATTTGGGAAAGACATGCTAAAGCAGCCATATCCTGGTGATATTCCGCAACTGTTGGATAAACAATACGCAATTGCGGAAGCTTGGCATAATTATCTACATAGCTTACATACCTGTCGCTGGTAAACTTTACCGGCGGGAGTTTAACAGGAGTAACTTCCGGCCCACGTGGTATTGATCCAAAATATTTCTCAACCATTTTAATTACATCTTTTGTATTTACATCCCCGCCAATAGTTAGTGTAGCATTATTGGGACCATACCAGCGAAGTAAATAGTTTTTAAGATCGTTCACATTTACCCGGTTCAGATCTTCTACATAACCAATGGTCAACCATGAATATGGATGCCCGTAAGGATATAATGCTTTTGAGGCAACTTCACCTGCAAGTCCATAAGGCCTGTTATCATAATTCTGACCTCTTTCATTTTTTACTGTGGCTCTTTGTATTTCAAATTTTGGTTGTGTGACTGCATTGTATAAAAATCCCATGCGATCAGCTTCAAGCCAAAGCATTTTTTCCAATTGGTTGTTTGGCACTGTTTCAAAATAATTGGTGCGGTCGAGGTTGGTGCTTCCATTCAGTGTTCCTCCGGATTCTGTTACAATTTTAAAATGTTCTTTATCGGCCACATGCTCTGAGCCTTCAAACATCATGTGTTCAAAAAAGTGCGCAAACCCGCTCTTGCCAATTTCTTCTCTTGCTGAGCCTACATGATAGGTAACATCCACATGCACTATCGGGTCTGAATGATCTTCGTGAACAATAATCGTAAGCCCATTTGGCAATACATATTTTTCATAAGGAATTACAATTTCATTTCCCCTCTTTGTAACTTTTTCTACAAGCTTAGCCTGGGAAAACAGTAAACCCGGAATGCCCAACAGTATTAGCACGGGTAACAATAATTTTTTTCTCATATACTTAATTTAATTTATGCAGATATGCAATTTAAGAGATAACCAATAGTTTTTATAAAAAACTTAGGATACAAATGAGAATAAATCCATCGGTTTATTAAACTCTGGAATTTAAATTAGTTTAAATAAGAAATTTTTAAAAATGAGATTTTTGTTTCCCATGTTGCAGACCGCCGTGGCCGGTGTACCACCGGCCACTCTTAGTAATTAATTCAAGTTGTTAGTTGTAAAATGTACTAACTCCATGCTTCAGCATGGAGAAAAAAACCGAAATAAGAATGGCTTCAGCCATGACTTGAGGGCTAAAGCCCTTTAATCATTTAAGATGTTGCCCTACGATAAATCGTAGGGTTAAAAAAAAATATAAAACTGGCAACTTAGGTTAATTAGTTACTTCTTAAATGAGAGATTCTTTTTATTTTTTCTTTATTAAAAAAATTGTTCGAACTTTTCAGCATGAAAACATATATAGTTGAATTTATCGGAACCTTTTTTTTGATATTAGGCGCTGCCATGTATGGCGCTGTTGGCGCATCGCTTGCGTTAATGGTTATGATATATGCAGGCGGACATATTTCAGGAGCACATTATAACCCGGCTTTAACATTAGCTACGCTAATTCGTGGTAAGGCAACTTTAAAAGAAGCAGTTCCATATTGGATAGCACAGTTTGTTGCAGCCATTGCTGCTGCCTTAGTTGTGTTATATATTTTTAAAATAGAAGGAGCTGGCAATTGTATAATACCAGAAGACGGAATGCTTAAAGCTGTAGCGGCAGAAGTTTTGGGAACCTTTGCATTGGCTTATGTTTTTTTAAATGTAACAACAACAACAGGAACAAAAGGAAATAGCTTTTACGGAATTGCAATTGCAGGAACTGTATTGGCTATGGCATGGATAGTAGGAAGCTTTTCCGGAGGGGCTTTTAACCCTGCGGTTGCTGTAGGATTATGTATTCAAAAAACATTTTGCTGGGCGCAGATATGGATCTATATAGTAGCATGCTTTGGTGGCGGCGCATTGGCAGCAATAGTATTTAATTACATCAATCAAGATGATAAACCAACTCCACCAATACCAGATGCCGGAGAATAGTAAAATAATTTTATCTTATTGTTCTAATTTGCCTTTATGATATTAGTTACCGGAGGCTCGGGGCTTGTGGGCTCAGAATTAATTTCTCAATTACTTGCACTGGGAAATAAAATAAAAGCAATCTACAACAGCACACGGCTTACAATCAGTCATCAAGATCTAATCCCGGTAAAGTGTGATATTCTCGATACTGCTGCATTGGAAAAAGCAATGCAGGGAGTAACCCAGCTCTATCATTGTGCAGCAATGGTGTCATTCAGCGCAAAAAATAAAGATCAATTATTAAAAATAAATATTGAAGGAACAGCAAATGTTGTTAATGCAGCATTGGATGCAGGTGTAACAAAAATGGTTCATGTAAGCTCTGTATCTGCTTTAGGCAGAATAAGAGAAAATGAAACTGTTACAGAAGAAATGAACTGGACTGAAGAAAGCAGTAACAGCGTATACGGTAAATCAAAATATTTAGGAGAGATGGAAGTGTGGCGTGGAATAGGAGAAGGATTGCAGGCAGTAGTTGTAAATCCATCTCTTATACTTGGCAGCGGCGATTGGAATAAAGGATCCTCAGAAATTTTCAGATCAGTATACAATGAATTTCCATGGTACACAGAAGGTGTTACCGGTGTTATAGATGTGAAAGATGTTGCACGGGCAATGATCCTGTTAATGAATAGTGAAATAAACAAACAGCGGTTTATTTTAAATGCTGAAAATTTATCTTACAAAGAAGTGTTCACAAACATTGCGAAGTGTTTTGGAAAAAAACCGCCGCACAAAAAAGTAACACCATTTATTGCAGCAATAGTCTGGAGGCTGGAAGCAATTAAATCAATGTTTACAGGAAAAGATGCTTTGGTTACAAAAGAAACTGCACGTACAGCTTTGGCTAAAGTTTATTTTGACAACAATAAAATTTTAAAAGCATTACCGGGCTTTCAGTTCACACCAATTAACGAAACCATTAAAAATATCTGTGCAACTTTAAAGCAAATAAATCATCTATAAGAACAATAGCCGCATAACTAAATTACATGAAGCGAATCTTTTTACTTTTTACTTTTTTCTTTTTTGCAACCTATGTCTTTTCACAGGCAACTCATTATACCATTACAGGTAAGGTTATTGATAAGAATACCAGGTTGCCATTGCAGGCAGCATCTGTATTTGCACAAAACACAACGTTTGGTATGGCAACAGATGCTGAAGGAAATTTTAAATTAAAATTGCCAAACGGCGGATATGAACTGATAGTAACTTTTACAGGATATGAAACCGAAACCTTGCGAATCAGCAATGCAACTGCTGATGATAAAGATTTAGTAATTGAAGTAAAGCCAAAAGAAAAATTTTTGCAGGAAGTTTCCATTGTTGCATCAAATGAAGTAAAAGATGGATGGCAGAAGTATGGGCAATTCTTTACTGAAAATTTTATTGGCAAAAGCGAATTCAGTCAGCAAACATTTATCAAAAATCCGGAGGTTTTAAAATTTTACTTCAGCAAAAAAAGAAATCGCTTAAAAGTTTTAGCATCAGAGCCATTAATGGTGGAGAACTTTGCATTGGGATACAACATAAAATTTGCAATAGATTCTTTTACTTACGAATACGATAATAACACAGCCCAGTTTATAGGCTATCCATTATTTGAAGAAATGCAGGGCACTGCTGAAAAGGGAGCTATTTGGCAACAGAACAGAAATAAAGCATACAAGGGTTCTTTATTGCATTTCATGCGCAGCCTTTACAACAAAACTTTAGCTGATGAAGGATTTGAAGTGCAGTTTCTTGTAAAAAATAATGATGAAGAAATGACCATCCCATTAAAAAATCCTTATCCCGCTTTGAATTATACAAGAGATGATAGCACTAATACAGTTGAATTTCACCCTAATCAACCGGACATGATCGTGATATATACTAAAGCAAAACCAGAGCAGGCATATTTTAATTTTGATCCCAAAGCAAAAAAAGATTTCCAGGTTTCTACAGTAAGTGTTGCAAAGGGTGAGTCAATAGTAATTGAAGCGAATGGCTATTTTTTTGAACAAACAGATATCACAACAAATGGCTATTGGGGCTTTGAAAAAATTGGTGACATGTTACCGTATGATTATTAATCATAGGTAAGAAACTATTGTTATTTATTTTTTGTTCCTGATAAATTTTTTACTCTTTCCCAAATTTCAGGTAGGCGTTTTATAAATACAAGCTCTTTTCGCTTGCTGTAAAATTCTTCAATCGGTGTTCCCCAATATGTTTTATTACCTTCAATATTTCCTGTAACACCAGCCTGCCCCATCACTACAGCATTATCTCCAATTTTAATAGTTTTATTAACCCCAACCTGTCCCCAAAGCGTAACACCATCGCCAAGTATGGTTGCGCCGGCAATTCCAACCTGTGCTGCTATCAAACAATTTTTCCCCAACACAACTTCATGTCCGATTTGTACCAGGTTATCTAATTTTGATCCCTGTCCGATTTTTGTATCAGCGCTAACACCACGGTCTATCGTGCAATTGGCACCTATCTCAACATCATCCTCAATTACTACCCGTCCGCAGCTTTGCATTTTTTTAAACCAAACGTTCCTGTTTTTCTTTGTATTAAAATAAAATGCGTCGATGCCAATTACTGTACCGGAATGCACAACAACATTATTACCGATAATACAATTATCATAAACACAAACATTGGGATGAATAATGCAATTATTACCAATACTTACGTTATTACCAATAAAAACATTTGGCATTACGACAGTGTCTTTTCCAATAACAGCAGTATCGCTTATCATTTTTTTAGCAGGAACAAATGCATTAAAATATTTTACAATTTTTGAATATGCATCAAAAGGCTCTTCTACAACTAATAAGGTTTTCCCTTCGGGCACTTCGGTTTTTTTATTTATGATAATAAAGCTGGCTGCGCTGTTTAAACATTTACTATAATATTTTGGATGATCAACAAAAACAATATCACCTTCTTCAACAGAATGTATTTCATTAATGCCTGTTGCTTCTGCATTTTCATTACCCAACAGTTCTGCATTAATTAATGAAGCAATCCATTTTATTGAAACAGGAGCAGGAAGTTTCATGTTGTATTTTTTATGCAATCAAAGGTACAGGTTGAAAATTTATGTGTGTTGCCAATTCTTCTTAACAAAAAGATAAAAATAATTTTTGATCAGATGTATCCGGAAAAATAGATTTTTATTGAAAAGGAAATTGTATTTTTTAACCAACAATCAAAACGCATTCTCCTGATCTTAAAAATATTATTCTTTACAACTCAATGTAGATAAGGCTTTCAGAAATTAAATATGATTCGAAATATTTTGCAAAAATAAAATTTTAAAAAATAATCAATCAAAAATAAAATTTTCTATTACAAAAACGTCTGTCCTTATCCACAACAAAAAATAAAATGTTGATAAAAAAGTTGCAAAAAATTTCATGTTAGAAAAAATTATTTTTAATATTGTGTAAGGAAATCTTTTCCCTATACTTACTAACCCATCCATATAGCAAGGCCCGTCACTAAAAAGTCGGGCTTTATTATTTTATACATTTCTTATTTCAATTTTTAGAAGCACATTTTTTATTGAATAAAAAATCGAATGTTATGATCATCAATCTGTGAATGAAAATTTTATCTCAGCCGGAATTGTATAACTTGCTAACATAAAATAAAATTAGTTCCATGTTAAAATCAATGACAGGATTTGGAAGAGCAGAACAGACAGTTAACGATAAAACTTTTTTGGTTGAAATAAAATCGCTCAACGGAAAACAATTTGAAACATATTTAAAAATTCCGCCATTATTAAAAAGCTATGAGTTTGATGTAAGGAACATGCTGCAGGAAAGTTTGCTTCGGGGAAACGTGGATTGTCTTATTACTATAAAGCAAAACGGCTCAGGCAAGCCGGTTGTAATAAATACCGATCTGATAAAATCCTATTACCAACAAATAGAAACACTTGCAGGCGAACTAAACATTGATACCAATTCGGTGTTAAGTGCATTACTAAGGTTACCTGAAGTAGTAACCCCTGCCAATGAAGTTTTAGCAGAAGATGACTGGAAGGAATTAAAAAAAGTTATAGAACAGGCATTAAAAGAATTGAATCATCACCGGATTGATGAGGGCAAATCAATAGAAAAAGAATTACTGCTTAGAATAAAAAATATTAATGCGCAGGAAGAAGAGATCTTAAAATTAGAACCGCTGCGCAAAGAGAGGATGAAAGAAGAATTGGTGAAATTACTGGAGGAGAATGTAGGAAAAGAAAACTATGATGCAAACAGGCTTGAGCAGGAACTTATTTATTACGTTGAAAAAATAGATCTCCGGGAGGAGCAGGTACGACTTGCCAATCATTGCGAATATTTCAAAACTATTTTAAAAGATAATGACGGGTCCAAGGGTAAAAAATTATCTTTTGTATTGCAGGAGATTGGTCGTGAAATAAATACAACCGGCTCCAAGGCTTATGATGCTGACATTCAAAAATGTGTGGTGTTGATGAAAGATGAACTGGAAAAATTAAAAGAACAAATTCTGAATGTTTTATAACCTGAATGATAAACAATATTTTTGCTGTAAATAAGCCGATTGAAAAAAATTTTCTTCATAATTCTGTCATCTTTATATTTTATTTCCTGCGCCAAAATAAGTGTGTTCGAAAAAACAGCGCAGATACCATCACAGTCGTGGTTTTATAATAACAAGCCTTCATTCACTTTCACAATAACAGATACCGGCGCTGCATACAATGTCTACATTGTTCTACGTCACACGGATGCTTATAACTATAATAATCTCTGGCTTACCGTGAACTCCCAGGCGCCTGGAGATACAATGCTTTTTCAAAACATAAATATTGAATTAGGTAACGATGCAAAAGGATGGGAAGGCACCGGAATGGATGATATTTTCGAAGTAAGAAAAAACATTACCCCTGGACCGATACCATTTAAAAAAGCAGGGAACTATACTTTTATTATTGCACAGATCATGAGAGAAAATCCGCTCAAACATATTTTGAACGTGGGTATAAGAGTTGAGAAAGTAAATTTATAAGAAGCTATGAGCCTTGAGCTATAAGCTTTGAGCAATTAATATTTATTTCATCCAAACTTAATTTTATGAGAAATTTTAAAGAATTAAAAATATGGCAAAAAGGTTTTGATATTGCTATCAACTGTTTTAAGCTAACCGAAGATTTTCCATCGGAACAAAAATTTGCCTTGACATCACAAATAAACCGAAGCGGTGTATCTATCCCTTCTAACATTGCAGAAGGCAGTAGCAGAAGCAGCGAAAAAGATTATAATAGATTTCTTGAAATTTCCCTTGGCTCTTGCTTTGAATTAGAAACGCAGCTATTAATATCACAAGCTATTAAGTATGGTGATGATACTGTAAGAAATAAAATTTTGGCAAATATTGATGAAGAAGAAAAAATGATAATGAGTTTTATGAATAAATTGAATAAATAACGTAAGAAAGCTGTGAGCTTTGAGCCTTGAGCTTTGAAAGCTCTTAGACTTGAATAAATAACTCATGGCTTATAGCTCGCAGCTCAGAGCTTTCTTTTAAAATAATAAATTACTCATGGCTTATAGCTCAAAGCTCACAGCTTCTTTTAAAATAAAACGCTTACGAACCATTTACGTTCTGTATTGGTTTTTGCTGGCATATATCATTGTAGCCTTAACATATTGGTTTATGGTATTAAATCAGCTTAATAAAAAAATGGCTGACTATAAAATTCAGGAACTTCAACCTGATAAATCCACTTATGTTCAGCAATTACAAAAAATTGAAATTGAAAAAAAGCGAAAGACTGTTCAATATGTAAGCGAAGGCGCAACCTTTTTTTTACTAATTGTTTTAGGTGCAGTAGTAGTTTTCAGGGCTGTTCGCAGGCAATTCAGGCAATCGCAGCAACAGCAAAATTTTATGATGGCAATAACTCATGAGCTAAAAACTCCTATTGCTATCGCTAAACTAAATCTTGAAACGCTGCAGAAACATAAACTTTCTGAAGAACAGCAACAGCAACTCATATCAAATACACTGCAGGAAGCAGGACGGTTAAACACGCTTTGTAATAATTTATTGCTGGCAAGCCAAATAGAAGCCGGTGATTATAAGTTAACGACTGAAAAAATTGATTTTAGTGAACTCGTTACAGAAAGCGCAACTGATTTTAAAATGCGTTTTCCAAAACGAAATATTAATTTGGCTGCAGACCATGATATCTATCTGACGGGTGACAGGCTGTTGTTACAAATGGCTGTGAATAATCTTTTAGATAATGCGATAAAATATTCCGGGAAAGAAGAAAAAATTGAGGTTCATTTAAAAAAAGAAAATGATCAAATAAAACTTTTAATTAAAGATGAAGGCAAAGGAATCCCGGATGATGAAAAGAATAAGATCTTTAATAAATTTTATCGTGTAGGAAATTTGCATACCAAAGAGGCAAAGGGTACCGGGCTTGGCTTATATCTTACAAAAAAAATTGTTGAGCAACATAATGGTAACATCATTGTAACAAATAATAATCCGCGGGGAAGTATTTTTGAAGTTAAATTGTAATATGCCTGAAAAAAAACTTTCAATATTATTAGTAGAAGACGAAGAAAATTTACACGAAGCGCTAAAATTAAATTTAGAGTTGGAAGGATATGAAGTTACTTCCGCCTACGATGGCGCCGAAGCTTTAAAGGCTGTGCAAAATGAATATTTTGATCTGATAATTCTTGATGTAATGCTTCCGGAGCTGGATGGAATAAGCGTTTGCGAAAATATCCGGCTGCAAAGAAACGAAATTCCTATTTTAATATTAAGCGCAAAAAACAGCAGCGCCGATCGTGTATTAGGTTTAAAAAAAGGTGCAGACGATTATCTTACCAAACCATTCAATCTTGAAGAGCTTCTTATTCGTGTAAATAAATTAATTAATAAAAGTAAACGCATTGCATCAAAGGAGCCTGTTGCAGATGAATATAATTTTGGTAAGAATAATATTAATTTTAAAGCGTTGGAAGGCACCAATAAACAAGGCAAAAAGATAGCGCTTACAAAAAAAGAAGCTATGCTGCTTAAGCTCCTGATAGAAAATAAAAATGAAGTGGTGCCAAGAGAAAAGATACTACAGGCTGTATGGGGCTATAATGTTTATCCCACTACCAGGACCATTGATAATTTTATTTTAAACTTCAGAAAGTATTTTGAAGATGACAGCCGTAACCCAAAATATTTTCACTCGGTAAGAAGCATTGGCTATAAATTCACAGATCACCCGTGAAACGTGAGACGTCAGACGTGAAAGAGAAATACACTATTTCACGTTTCACCTTTCACGTCTCACGATATCTTAACAGATCTGTTTATCAAGCAACGACACAACTTCACTTGCCTTTTCATACACTTCCTGCATTTGTGTTTCGGAAGAAACAGGAGCATATAAATTAAGCTGTATATCTTCTAACAACGAGTTTACTAATAAAGTTGTACCAACTCCTACATTGCATTTATCCATGCGCTCATTAATTTTTTTCTTCGTTAATTCTTCAACGGGAACTTTTAATTTTTCAGATAAATATTTGTATAATGAAACATCGAGCACTTTATAAAACTGGCTGATAGCACCTTCCGAAAGTTTTTCTTCTGCATCTGCCAAAGGGTTTGCAGGAATAATAAACTCATTTGGTTGTTCAACTTTATTTTCAGAAATATTCGTGTGCACATTGCTTTCAATTACAGCATCTTTCTTTTCTCTTTTATTCTTTACAAATAATATCATTAATACAAATAAAAGCAACAGTGCTCCTATAAAGTAAATGCGATAAGTATAAATAAACTCATACCAATTTTTATATTCATCATTATTGATCTGATTAACAGAATTAAATACTTTTTGAGAATTGCCGGTTCCTTTTACAACATGGATAGAAAGCGGTTGGGTGCTTATTGTTTTATAAGATTGTGTGCTGATATTAAAATATAAAAAATTAATTGCAGGAATAGTATACTCACCCGGATTGGTAACTGTGAATGGATAAATGAATACTTTATCACCCTTCATTGGTACACTGAACTTATCTAAATTTTCTGAAGATTTAGATTCAAATCCTTCTATACCCTGAGGCCACAAAACATTCGGAGCATTTATCAACTGTATATTTCCTGCACCGGAAATAATAATCTTTAAAGAGCCTGCATCATCTGTTGTAATATTATTTTTTTCAAGACTGGCAACAATTTTAAAATTACCTACTGCCCCTTTAAACCAGGCAGGCTTATTTGCATCAGGCAACGGCTTTACATTAATGTTCAACGTATCACATGTTACTGTTATTATCTGTTGCTCTGTTGCATTTCCGGGTGCATTCTCGTCTGCAAAATCACGAAGCATATCATAAAAAATATCTCCCTTTCTTTTACCTGCATATTCAGCTTTTAAAAAAGTTATCCTGTTTTTAACTTCCACAGGTTCTAAACTTAATTTACCCGATTGCAATGGATACAGCTGTACTTTTCGCAGGGTATAAACATTGTATTCCCTTCCGTTATACTTTTCTGTTCTTAGCGAATAATTATCCGGCATCTCCAATTCACTAACCGAAAAGCCATTGAATGAAGGAGCCTTTACAACATTTGACTCGGATTTTAATCTTGTATATAATTTATAGGTGGCAATAATTGGCTCTCCTACATAACAGCTTTTTTTGCTTACATCAATTTTTATAAAGAGATTTCTCTTTATCTTCTCTGCTACATTCTCTCCTTTTTGAAGGATGTAATCGTCAAACTGATGTGTTACAGGTTCTGTGGGAAAGTCCGGTGTGATATTACCAAACGGAGATAATAAAGAATTACCTCCTGCCCTATTTGAAGATGTAGAATTAGTTACCCGTATGGTTAATGGATTAGAGTGATACTCCTTTCTGTCAGCTTTAGCTGTTGCAGAACTGATTGTGAAGTTGCCTGTGGCTAATGGCTGTAACACGAAGCCAACAGAAAGCGATTGCTTTATATTACCATTTACATTGCTCATGCTGCTTTGGTGATTTGGTCCACTTACAACAGCAAAGTTTTTAAATGAAGGCGGTGTGATGCTTTCAACATTGGCAGCATTTTCTATGGTGAACTGCACCTGGAGATAATCGTTTTTGCCTATAGTTCTGTCATTAGTTGAAGCTGAAAATTTAACCTGCGCAAAAGAAAAAGAGAATAAAAACGTAAAGAAAAGTGCGAGGAAATATTTAGAAAAGCCACTGAAAATAACTGCCTGTAAATTTTTATCCATCACACATCTTTAAAATGCAAAATTAACCTATAATAAAAAGTAAAGAAGATGTTGAAAAATAACAGGATGTTAAAAAACCATGATATTACATATCTTCAAGTTGCGGACGTATTACAATGTCTTCAACACAAGCCTGCGGAGATAATTTAGCGCTGGCAAAAATAACATCTGCAATATCCGATGCTTCCATTATTCTTGATTCAGATACTCCGCTTGCATACCATGATGAGGTATAAACTGCTCCCGGGTAAACTGCAGTAACCTTTATATTGTATGGCTTTAATTCTTCCCTTAAATTTTTACTGAATCCCATTAAAGCGAATTTACTTATACTGTAAGAGCCGCCATTGGCATAGGCTTTTAATGCAGCAATGGAACAGATATTAAAAATGTGTCCCTGCTTTTTATCCATCATATTTGGTAACAGGATTCTTGTTAAATTATAAGCAGCGTATAAATTAATGCCAATCATTTTTTCAAGCAGTCCATCTTCTTCATTATAAATACTGCCGGGAATAAATTGCCCTGCATTGTTTATTAAGATATCTACCTGAGAAGTTTGTTTTAAAACCCAATTACCAAATTCCTGTGCAGATCTTTTTTCACTCAGGTCTGCAGAAAAATAAAACACTTTGCAATTATATTTTGCTTCCAGTTCTTTGGCTGTTTCAGAAAGTTCTTTCTCATTTCGTGCACAGATAAATAAATTATTTCCATCTGCGGCAAATTTATCAGCAGTTGCTTTTCCCATTCCCTTACCTGCTCCTGTTATTACCACATTCAAACCCCCTTGCCTCCTGAAGGGGGAATTTTGAGAACTCATAATTGAAAAGATTGTAATGTAAATTGCAAACTTATTATGAATAGAAACAAATACAGGCATTTATTTTTTGATCTTGATCATACCCTTTGGGATTTTGATACCAATGCCAAAGAAGCGCTGAGTGAATTATATGAGCATTTTAAATTAAAGGAACTGGTTATCTCACCATTTGATGATTTTTATACTACTTACCTCCATCATAACGCTATTGTGTGGGACAGATACCACAAAGGATTTATAACCGTTGAAGAACTTAAGTGGAAGCGTATGCAGCGTACCCTGCTTGATTTTAAAATTGGAGATGAAGTTTTAGCAAAAAAAATGAGCGTTAAATTTTTAGAGATACTTCCTACCAAAAAAAGATTATTTGATTACACTACTGAGATATTAGATTATCTCGTAAATAAAAAATACATACTGCATCTTTTAACCAATGGGTTTGAGAAAACGCAATGGAGTAAGATCACCAATTCAAATATTGCAAAATACTTTACAAATGTTATTACTTCCGAAATATCAAGTTGTATTAAGCCATCAAAAGAAATGTTTGAATATGCAATTAATAAAGCCGGGGCGCAGTTAAATGAAAGTATTATGATTGGTGATAACCTTGATGCAGATATTCAGGGAGCTATTAATGCCGGGATGGACAGCATTTTTGTAAATCATATAAATGCCACCACCACCTTAACTCCAACTTATACTATTTACCATTTAAGAGAACTGGAAAATATTCTGTAAAACCTGGCAGTTCCTCTTGTTACACCAACTATTAAAGTCTTTTTATTTTAATATTCCTGTACCACACATCATCCCCATGATCCTGCAGATCAATTCTGCCTTTTTTAAATGTTCCAAAATCCGGCCAGGCTTTAAATTTACTGGCTGCTATCATCTTTCTCCAGTTATCATCCCACATTGTAGTGCTAACGGTATGTTCACCATTTAGATAAAAATCAAGCTTGCCTTTGTTGGCAATTATTTCTGCGTAATTCCATTCGCCTACTGGTTTAGTTGCATCTTTTTTGGATGCGATGAGATCATAAAGATCGCCTGCTTTGTGTTTGTAGATTTTTCCATCTGCATGACCGGCATTATCAAGCACCTGCATTTCAGGACCCGTAAAATAAGATTCCTGATATTTGGCAACATCTTCTTTTACATAAATTATTATACCACTGTTGCCATTCTTAGAAATTTTCCATTCAAGCTTCAGATCAAAATTATCAAACTCTTCAGCAGTAACAATATCCCCACCTTCGTTTGTTGAAAAGTTTTTTTTACTGGCAGCATCCACGTGCAAAGCGCCATCCTCCACTTTCCACGCCTTTCCTACATTTTGTTTTCCGTAAGTATGCCATCCATTAGTTGTTTGCCCATCAAACAATAACTGCCAGTTATTATTTTTTTCTTTTTGAGTGAGTTTATTTTCAGGTATGTTCATAGTATTTACTTGTGAAAAACTGCAACTAACATATAAAATGGTTACAAATAAGAAAAGAGTTATTTTATACATGTTTATTTTTTTAGAAATGAAAAAGAATTTAAAATTCGTTTTAAATATATAGATTGAAAAAGATTATTCAAGTCCTAAAACAGAACGATTTAATTTTTCATCTTTAGTTGTGCCTGCAAAATCATCAAATGCTTTATCAGTTACACGAATAATATTTTTTTTGATGAACTCCGCTCCTTCTCTTGCACCGTCTTCTGAATTTTTTAAACAACATTCCCATTCCATAACTGCCCAGCCGGGATAATCATAAGCAGCCAGTTTGCTGAATATTGATTTGAAATTAACCTGCCCATCACCCAGTGAACGAAAACGTCCGGCCCTATCAATCCAGTTTTGATAGCCGCCATAAACTCCTTGTTTTCCTGTGGGGTTAAATTCAGCATCTTTTACATGAAAAGCCCTGATGCGTGAATGATAATTATCTATGTAAGCAAGATAATCCAGGCATTGCAAAACAAAATGCGACGGATCGTATAACAAACATGCCCGTGAATGATTATTTACTTTTTCTAAAAACATTTCATAAGTAACACCATCATGAAGATCCTCTCCGGGATGAATTTCGTAACATACATCTACTCCGCAATTATCAAATTCATTTAAAATAGGCAGCCAGCGTTTTGCAAGTTCCTCAAAACCTTCTTCCACCAAATCTTCGGGCCGCTGCGGCCATGGATACATTGTATGCCATAATAAAGCGCCACTAAAAGTTGCATGAGCATTCAAGCCTAAATTTTGAGATGCCTTTGCCGCATAATTAAGTTGTTGCACAGCCCATTCGGTTCTTGCTTTTGAATTGTTGCGATATTGTTCAGGTGCAAAGCCATCAAATAATACATCATAAGCAGGATTCACTGCAACTAATTGTCCCTGCAGATGGGTAGATAGTTCTGTAATCTCCAAACCACATTCATTAACCAGCCCTTTCAATTCATCAGCATAGATTTTACTTTCAGCGCATTTTTGCAGATCAATACATCTTGCGTCTGTTGTAGGAATTTGCACGCCAATAAAGCCAAGACTTTTTGCCCATTG
>JADGPX010000217.1 GCA_017882215.1 Chitinophagaceae bacterium
GGCGATATAAAATATGGATGCGAAACCATGCCGATTGTATGGGGTATTCCGGTATCAAAAGTTTTTGCCGGCGTATGGCTGGTTGTGCTTACAGGGGGAGTAGCAGTATTACAGTTTTATGTGCTTCAATTAGGATGGTGGTTATCTGCCATCTATTGCGTTTTACTGATTATCATTCCTTTGCTTTGGATACTTCAGCAATTATATAGGGCACAAATTGCTCTGGATTTTAAGAGGTTAAGCAGTGCTATAAAAATTGTGATGTTTACAGGTATTGTATCAATGGTATTTTTCAGAATCTATTTATAAATGGGTTATTAAAACCTATAAGATCTTGTTTATATTAAGTTTAGTTTCAACAGCTATCAAGATCTTACAGGTTTAGAAATGGTTTAGTAAAGGTTTAGAAAAAGATGCAAAAAATAATTTTAGCTTCACAGTCATCACGCCGGAAACAATTATTACAATGGGCAGAAGTTCCCTTTGATGTAATAATAAAAAAAATTGATGAAAGCTATCCGCAGCATTTAACTCCGCATGATGTTGCCATACATGTTGCAAAAAACAAAGCATTAGCCATAAAGTTTTCACAGGGAGATTCTGTACCAATATTGTCTGCAGATACTATTGTAGTTCTTAATGAGGAAATAATTGGTAAACCTATTAACAGAGACGATGCTATAGAAATTCTTTCAAAACTATCCGGCAAAAAACATTCTGTTATTACGGGTGTATGTATTTTATTCAACAAAAAAGAAATTATTTTTGCAGATACAACAGAAGTTGAATTTCACGATCTGAGTATGGAGCAAATAATTTTTTATGTAGATAAGTATAACCCATACGATAAAGCCGGTGCCTATGCAATACAGGAATGGATAGGCGTTGTAGGCATCAGATCTATCAATGGTGATTTTTATAATGTTATGGGCTTACCGGTAAGCAGGGTAGTTAAAGAACTGAATAAATTAAACTACTCATAAATTATTCGTGAAACGGCAGACGTGAAACGTGAGTATTTCACGTTTCACCTTTCACGTCTCACGATTATTTGCGATACAGAGGAATAGATGATCTGAATATTTCTTATCTTTCTTTTACCAACGATTAACTTATGAAAGAAAAACTTTTGCAATACATCTGGCAGTTTCAATATTTTAATAAGAATGAACTTACCACAATTGACGGAGATCCAATCCAGATAATTCATCAGGGAAGTTTTAATACCAACCAGGGCGCTGATTTTTCTGAAGCAAAAATTAAAATTGGCAATACTACATGGGCAGGTAATGTTGAATTACACATTAAGTCCTCCGATTGGAATTTACATAATCATTCTGCAGATAAAAACTATAACAATATAATACTGCATGTAGTTTGGCAGCATGATAAAGAGATAAAAGATATTGCAGAAAATAATTTACCAACACTCGGGTTACAAAACAGGGTTTCAAAATTATTATTGAATAAATATGAAGCGTTGATGAATGCCTCTTCATTTATCCCATGCGAAAACCATGTTCATACAATTAATGACCTTACGCTACTAAGCTGGAAACAAAGATTGCTTGCAGAAAGATTAGAGGCTAAATCAGCGATCATATTTTCATTTTTAAACCAAAATAATTTTCATTGGGAAGAAACTTTCTGGTGGCTTATTGCAAAGAATTTCGGGATAAAAGTAAATGGTGAAGCATTTGAAAAGATCGCAAGATCATTATCGGTAAATATTCTGGCAAAACATAAGAATCAAATTCATCATCTTGAAGCATTATTATTTGGCCAGGCAGGTTTACTTGAAAAAGATTTTACAGAGGACTATCCTCAAATGTTACAAAAGGAGTATAGGTTTTACCAAAAGAAATATAAGTTACAGCAACCTCATGTGCAATTATTTTTTCTAAGGATGAGACCGGCAAATTTTCCAACTCTTAGATTAGCACAGCTTGCAATGCTCATTAGTAAAAGCACTCATTTGTTTTCAAAAGTGAAAGAAAGTGTATCCGTATTTGAAGTAAAAAAACTTTTAAATGTAACTGCCAACGATTATTGGCATTATCACTATGTATTTGATGAAACCCCGGCATTTAAAAAGAAAAAGCTTGGTGAGCAAATGATAGATAATATTCTTATTAATACAATTGTTCCCATCTTATTTGCTTATGGGCTTTATCATAATGAGCAACAATATAAAGACAAAGCAATTGCATGGCTTGAAGAGATCTCTTCTGAAAAAAATGTTATCACAAAAGGTTTTGAAGCGCTTAAGTTTTCTAACAAAAATTCCTTTGATTCCCAATCATACATCCAGCTAAAAAATGAATACTGTAATAATAAACGTTGCCTGGAATGTTCAATCGGGAATTCTTTGTTGAAAGGGGTTTAAAGTCATTCGTCATTGGTCAATCAGTCAATAGAAATAAAACTTAATTAGTTCCACTTAATGACCATTGACTTATTGATAGCTCACCAATTATATTCAATGTTCGTTTTCAGATCGGGATGCAGGCTCTTAGTAACCGGGCAATTATTTCCTGTTCTTTCCAAAATCAATTTATCCTTTGCATCTAATTGCAATTGAGGAAAATGTATGGTAACATCAATTTGTGCTACTCTTCTCGGATCTTTTAACATATGTTTTGTAACATCAATTTTTGTATCTTTTAATTCAATATTCATATCCCTGGCTTTTAAAGCCATCGTAGTTATTATACATGTAGCCAAAGAAACGCATAGTATATCAGTAGGAGAAAATTTTTCTCCTTTTCCACGGTTATCAGTTGGAGCGTCTGTTTCCACTACAGTCCCGCTTTGTAAATGCGTAGCCTTGCAGCGCAAATCTCCCTGGTATATTATTGAAGCTGTCATTGTGTATTTTTGCATAAATTTACAAAGTAAAACCTCAATACATTCTACATGCGAAAACTATTTTTTATAATCATATCATTGGTTATTGCTACTTCATCATTCGCTCAAAAACAAACTAAAAAAGAAAGACGTGATCAAAACCGCAAACGGATTGATGCACTTATTAAAGAGGAAGAAGAAGGCGTAATTGTTTATAAAAAACACACGGTGTATGGTGGCAAACTTATCAATAATGGTTACGGAGCTTTTATTGAGATTGGAAAAATGAAAACTCCAAAAAAAGGAATGCTGTACCAGCTTGAAATATCTGAATACAAAAGTCTTAAAGAAGAAAAACAAAGCAATCTTTACAATTACAGCACACCTTTTATTTTTGGTAAGCTAAACTTTTTTTACCCGGTTAAGTTAGGAATGCAGCAACAAATTTTATTTGGAAATAAATCTAATAAAAATGGCGTAAGTATAACCGGCAACTATGGTGGCGGATTAAGTGTTGGTTTACTTCGCCCATATTATGTGCAGCTTGGCGCCACAGGAAATTATGTAAAATATGAATCTGCCGATAGCGCTAAATTTTTAGACCCTTCTGCTATTAGCGCCGGTCCTGGTTTTAGCAAAGGCTGGAGCGATTTAACCGTAACTCCGGGGGCATACTTAAAAACTGCACTGCGATTTGATTATGGTAGTTATAACGAAATTGTATCTGCACTTGAAGTAGGTATAAGCGCTGATTTTTATTCTAAAAAAATTCCTTTGATGGTACATGAAACACAAAAACAATTTTTCTTTACAGGATATGTTGCTATACTATTTGGACGAAGAAAATAATTTGGTAGCCGGCTTTTGCAATTCTATTTAGCTTCATTGGCAGTTTACCCTGAGTTTATCGAAGGGCACTCTTGTACATCATATCTTTATTCAGCAATAAAAAAACTAAATGCAGGATTTACTAACAGAAGATATCATTCAACCTAAAAATAAAAAACCAAACTGGCTTAGGGTAAAGCTGCCTATTGGTGAAGAGTACAAGCATGTTAGAAATTTAGTTGATACACATAAACTGCATACCATTTGTGAAAGTGGTAATTGTCCAAACATGGGCGAATGTTGGGGAGAAGGTACTGCAACTTTTATGATCCTTGGAAATATTTGTACCAGGAGTTGCGGTTTTTGTGCAGTGGCAACAGGTCGTCCATTGCCGGTTGATTGGGATGAACCGCAAAGAGTTGCCGAAGCAATTCATTTAATGAAAGTAAAGCACGCAGTAGTTACTTCTGTAGATAGAGATGAAATAAAAGATGGTGGTTCAATTGTTTGGTACAATACTATCAAAGCAATTAAATCTTTAAATCCTTCTACAACTTTAGAAACTTTAATTCCCGATTTTAAGGCAGAGAAAGAAAATATACAACGCATTATTGATGCCGCACCTGAAGTGGTTAGTCATAATATTGAAACAGTTGAGCGTTTAACAAAAAGGGTAAGGATACAGGCAAAATATTGGCGCAGCATGCAAACACTTCGCATTTTAAAAGAAGGCGGAATGCGAACAAAAAGCGGTATCATGCTGGGACTTGGTGAAACAAAAGAAGAGGTGATACAAACTATGCATGATATTAAAGACAGTAATGTTGATGTAATTACAATAGGTCAATACCTTCAGCCAACAAAAAAACATTTAGATGTTCAGCGCTTTATTCATCCTGATGAATTTGCTGAGTTCCGTGAAATTGGCTACAGCCTTGGCTTTGATTATGTAGAAAGCGGTCCGCTGGTTCGCTCATCCTATCATTCAGAAAAGCATATTATCCCCGGTTATGGAATAAATAAGTGGATGGAGGAGAAGTTATCAGTTAATCAGTAATCAGTCTAATTGCGACAGGAACGTTCAGCCAATCTCACAATAAATTTTTAATGATAAACAAAAACTTATTTTTAAAAACTCTTTTTCTTTCAATTCTGATTTTATCAATTACCCACCTTTCATTTTCACAACTTAAATGGAAAAATGTTGATTCGCTTTATCAGCCATTGCCTTCGTCCGTTCATGTTTACTTTACCAATGACCAACCCGATACAGGCGCCTTCCGTGCATATTATCTAATTGCAGATATTAAAGACAAACATTTAAATTTTACAACTGATACAACTTATAAAAGACGGCTAACTCCTTCACAATTCTATCAAAAGAATGACAACCCTCTTGTTGTAGTTAATGGTACTTTCTTTTCTTTTGAAACAAACCAGAATTTAAATGTTGTTATTAAAAATGGAAAATTAGTTTCCTATACTGCACCGGTAAAAGGAAGGGGAAAAGATTCTGTATTAAAATATATTGCTTATAAAGGCGCAATAGGAATTA
>JADGPX010000032.1 GCA_017882215.1 Chitinophagaceae bacterium
TTTTTTTTGGTCCTCATAATACACATTTGATACAAACATTCAAAGTCTGACGTAAGACCAGTATCTTTATTTCAGAATCTCTATAAGTTTAACAAATGCCTGATGAAATTTCCAGCTTTATTATCAAATATGGTTATTTAGCAATTTGCATTCTTATATTCATTCAGGAAATAGGTATACCGAATCCCGTTCCGAATGAAATAGTTTTATTGTATTGCGGTTACCTTTCATTTATCCATCTATTAAGCCTTCCAATAACTATTATTGTTGCAATATTATCTGACCTTATCGCAACAGCTATTTTATATTTTGTTTTCTATCATTTTGGTAATTATATTATTGAAAATAAACCGCGTTGGTTCCCTTTATCGGTCACAAAATTAAAAAAGCTGGAAAAAAAAGTAAATGATAAAGGGCTGGCTTTTATATTTATTGGCCGCATGACCCCTTTCATAAGAGGTTATGTGACTGTAATTGCAGGACTCCTGCGTCTTAAACCAAAGGTCTTTTTACCTATAACATTATTTTCCACAATTATATGGTGCAGTATATGCATTATTGGTGGTTTTCTATTAGGTCCGTCATGGTCCTTAGTTGCTAAGAATTTATTATTCAGTCATGTGATCCTTTTTATTATATTCATTGCTGTTATTTTAATAATAATATTTTTTTTGACAAAAGGCCGTATAAAAAGTAAAGACTAAAATGAAAGTTCATGTTGTTTCCGAAACCGATTTTTTAATTAAAGGTCAGGGAGTGCATACGGCTTTTGTAGAGTCGGTTGAATTGCTTAAGGAAAAAAACGATATTGAAGTTATTGTTAATGGAGAAGGATTTGGTGATGTGTTTCATGGGCATACTTATGGGCCCTATTATTTTTGGAAAGGCAGAAAATATAAAAGAAAAAGAATACATACAGCGCATGTGATTCCCGATTCAATAAAAGGATCACTGCCCCTGTGGAAACTATTTTATCCATTTATAAAATGGTATTTTAAAAAAGTTTATTCATTTGCGGATGTAGTTATTGCAATTTCACCTATGGTTGAACAGGCAATTAAGCAATTAGGTGTAACTACAAAAATTGTAAAAATTTACAACCCGATTTTAGCAGAAAAATGGAAACGTAATGAAGAGAAGCGTACAAAGGGTCGTAGGATGCTTGGAATAAATAATGAAAACAAAATAGTTTTAGGTGTAGGGCAATTACAAGGAAGAAAAGGAATAGAAGATTTTTTAGATATTGCCGAAGCATTGCCGGAGGCTCAATTTATTTGGGCAGGAGGACGGCCGTTTGGAGTTTTTACTGAAGGCATAAATAGAATTAACTCCCGAATTAAAAGTGCTTCAAAACACATTCATTTTATAGGTGTTGTAGATTTATCAGAGATGCCATGTATATATGCTGCAGCGGATATTTTTTTATTTCCTTCTTATCAGGAAAATTGCCCATTAGCACCGCTTGAGGCAGCAGCCTGTGGGATTCCGGTGATTTACAGAGATATTAAAGAATACAATTTATTATATGAAGCACCTTATTTAAAGGCAAAAGATACAGCTGGTTTTATTGAATTAACAAAGAGGTTAATTTATGATAAAGAATTTTATTTACAAGCAATAACCATATCCGAAAATTTAATAAAGCAGTTTGATAAAAATAAAATAAGAGACCAGTTAGTTCAATTATATAATCATCTCGCCTTCCCGGAAGGCGTTTTAATGAATAATCATACCGAAGAAACTAAATAAATTTTCAAGCCTCTGTCCTCAATTAATAAACAATCCTGGCAAGATATTTAAAAATGAATGGTTATGGAAAGGAAATACCCAGACAGCATGAGTGATGCTAAGTTTATTCTTGTAACCGCAATAGTATTATTGATAGGGGCTGTATCTTTATTCTTTTATATTTCGCATAAATTAAAAAATAAAAAACATACTAATGGAAAACTTTCCAATGTATTGGGTTTTATAACTTGATTATCTCATGGACGCACTGTTGAAATTAACTAAGTTCGGTATTGTGGGCTTATCAGGCATGATGATTGATTTTTTAACCACATGGCTTTGCAAAGAGAGATTGTTGATGAACAAATACGTAGCTAATTCACTCGGTTTTTCCTTGGCCGTTGTTAACAATTTTTTTTTGAACTATAAATGGACATTCGAAGCAAAAGATAATAATATCAGTATTGATTTTATAAAGTTTATACTCTTTGCCATTATAGGTTTGGGTCTTAATAATCTTTTTCTTTTTTTCTTTCATAGCAAATTGCAAATCCGCTTTTATATAGCAAAAGCGCTTGCCATTATTTGTGTGTTTGCCTGGAATTTCACAACTAATTATTTTTTCAATTTCCATTCCTGAAAAATGAATGTATAAAAACAAGGTGTATATTTTAATATTGGCAACAACAGCATTCAGGTTTATGATAGCCAATACTATTGAATTAAATAATGATGAAGTTTATTATTGGACTTATCCATTGCATCTTCAAATGAATTATTTCGATCATCCCCCTATTGTTGCTTTATTAATACGTATCACTACATTGAATCTGTTTTTACAGCAGGAAATATTTTTACGCTGTGGAGCAATTATGGGGGCTGCTGCAGGAACATGGTTAAGTTACTCCATCGGAAAAAAAATTAAAAATGAACGCACCGGTTGGTTTGCCGCTTTGCTTTATAACTCTAGTATCTATAGTTCTATAATTGCTGGTGTGTTTATTTTGCCTGACAGTCCGCAAATTATATTCTGGCTATTAGGTTTGAGAATTGCATTAAACTTTGCTATTGATAACAATAAGAACCCCTCAATTAAAACATGGATTTTATGGGGAGTCTATACAGGTATTTGTATTATGTGTAAAGTGCATGGCGTTTTTTTATGGATAGGATTAGGCTTATACATTATTACCTATAAAAGAAATTTGCTAACGCAAAGATTCTTATACATTTCATTAATTATTACACTGTTGATTATTAGCCCAATTTTTATATGGAATTGGTTAAATAATTTTGTCACCTGGCAATACCACAGCTCAAGGGTTGCAGTGCATTCCATCAGTTTTGATAAGGACAGTTTTATACTTGCAGTAATAGGACAGATTGCTTACAATAACCCTTTAAATGTTTTTTTAATTGTCCAGTCCATTTTATTTTATCGCAAGCAAAAATCTATTAAATCCTCTATAAACAGGCTTTTGCTTTTTCTTGGTTTGCCGCTTATTATAGTTGTTACTTCAATGTCAATGTTTAATGCCATCCTGCCTCATTGGAGTGGACCCGGTTTTATGACATTGCAATTTCTGGCAGCTTCTTATCTCGATGATAAATCTAAAGCAACCTGTGTAATACCCCACTTTATAAAATATGCTATATGGCTTGTTGTAATTACCATTACCGTGGGCCTTGTATTTATTACATATTACCCTGGAACAATTGGTAGCAAAAAGGGAAATGAATTGGGTTCGGGTGATTTTACATTGGACTTATATGGGTGGAGTGAAGTAGGGGCTGACTTTGGTAAATGGATGAAGCAAGCAAAATCAGATAATATATTACCAGCCAATAATACTATTGTTTGTAATAAGTGGTTCCCGGCTTCCCATATAGACTATTATATTGCCCGCAAAAATAAAATGCAGGTTATCGGCATAGGTACTATAAATGATTTGCATCACTATGTTTGGTTAAATCTTTACCGAAATGATTTAAAAAAAGGTGACAGCGCCATCTGCATTATTCCGAGTAATTATTCGGTTGATCTCTCATCAACATACTTAAACTATTTCATGTCGGTACAGCTCATTCATATAATTACATCAGAAAGGATGCATACAATTGTTCGTTACTTTAAAGTATATCTGTTAAAAGGATATCTCGGTAATGATGAAGCGCATAATATATTAGTAAAATAAAAATTCCCATGAGGCAGGAGATCGAAAAAACCCATTTAAAAAAGGGAGTTTGTAAATGCCTGATGCAATTCCATCAACTTTAAAAATTCCTTTTGGGTTTGATACAGTTTAAAATGGGCGTTCAAAAGAGTGACGCCATTATTATTGATAGAACTTGAATACTTCAAATAGAAATAGCCCATTTTTATATGAGCTATTCAATTTTAGTCGGGGCGGCAAGATTCGAACTTGCGACCTCCACATCCCAAATGTGGCGCGATAACCGGGCTACGCTACGCCCCGAAAATTCTTTACTGTTAAGTTACCAAAGGTTGCGGAGAGGGTGGGAGTCGAACCCACGGTACAGTTTAACCCGTACGACGATTTAGCAAACCGTTCCTTTCGGCCACTCAGGCACCTCTCCTTAATACAGTTATTTAAGGGGTGGCAAAAATACACTATCAATTTAAAAGTAAAAAGTAAAAATGAAGTAATCTTAAACAAACAGATTACATGGCAGCCAACTGAACCTTTTGCTGAAGTTCTATAACACTTTCTTTAAAAAGTGTATCGGTATCCATGAGGTCTTTAACTGTCTGGCAGCTATGAATAACCGTTGTGTGATCTCTGCCGCCGAAATGCTCACCAATGGTTTTTAAAGAATTTTTTGTAAATGCTTTTGCCAGGAACATTGAGATCTGCCTTGCCTGTACAATTTCACGCTTACGGGTTTTTTGCAAAAGCTTATCATAGGGCACATCAAAATAATCACATACCATTTTTTGAATAGTATCGATGGTTATTTCTTTAGAAGATGATTTAACGAAATTACGTAACACTTTCTTAGCTAATTCGAGGTCAATTTCTCTTTTATTGAGCGAAGATTGTGCCAAGAGAGAGATTAGAGCACCCTCCAATTCACGTATATTATTTTGAATATTATAGGCAATATATTTCACCACTTCCTTGGGCATTTCAAGCCCATCATTCTTCATTTTCTTCTCAAGAATTTCAATCTTGGTATCATAATCAGGTACTTGCAGATCAGCGCTTAATCCCCAGCGGAAACGGCTTAATAATCTTTCCTGTACACCCTCAAGGTCTTTAGGTGGTTTATCCGAAGTTAAGACCAATTGTTTACCGCTTTGATGCAGGTGATTGAAAATTGCAAAGAATGCATCCTGCGATTTCTCAGCCCGGTTAAAGAATTGCACATCATCTATTATCAAAACATCGATCAACTGGTAAAAATGTATAAAATCATTTATTGCATTGTTCCGGCTGTGATCTATAAATTGATTAATAAATTTTTCAGAGCTTACATATAATACCACCTTGTTATTATGCAGTCTTTTTACCTCGTTACCAATTGCCTGCGCAAGATGGGTTTTTCCTAAACCTACACTGCCATAAATTACCAGAGGATTAAATGAAGTAGAGCCTGGCTTTTCAGCTACGGTTTTTCCTGCCCTGCGGGCTACACGGTTGCAATCACCCTCAACATATGCATCAAAAACATACGCAGGATTTAACTGCGCATCTATCTGCATTTTTCTTAAACCCGGTATTACAAAAGGATTTTTAACCGGATTATTTATGACTAATGGAAAATCCATTTCGTTGTTTGAGTATGATTTATATCCATGACCCGGAACATCCATCGTTAGCGGCTTATTGTTGCCATTGCCGCTATCAACCATTATCCTGTATTCAAGCCTTGCTTCCTTTCCTAATTCTCTTTTTAAAGTTTTTGCAAGAAGATTTACATAATGCTCTTCAATATACTCATAAAAAAATTGACTGGGTACCTGGATGGTTAAAACTTTTTCTTTTAAGAGAACAGGCTTAATTGGTTCGAACCATGTTTTATAATGCTGCCACTCTACGATATCTTTTATAATATTGAGACAATTGTGCCAAACTTTTTCGCAAGCTTTCTCCATTATTCCATGAACCGTTTTAGTAGAGTTTAAAAGTCAGTTTCCGCAGATCCAAAAAAAAATATTTTAAAAGAAAAATTTTTGAGTGGACAGCGAATATCAAAATAATTTGTTGAAAAAAAAATTTTTTTATTCTCTTGTATTTTTACCTATAACCACAGTATGGGCTTTTGCCGGATTTTTATTTTTAAATTTGGAAAATTCAAAATCCAGCATGGGAAGATACAACAACTATATGCCAAAATAAATAAATTTAACCGGGGATTCAAATGTTTATTTATCCACCTTTAAAGTAAATTTTTACTTTACCTTTAGCCATTAAACTTTTAATAATGAGCTACGAATTAACCGGCAAACTGATCGCCAAATATGATACTGTACAGCGTACTGAAACCTTTAAAACCAGGGAATTTGTTGTAGAGAAATCGGAAGATATAAATGGAAGAATAATTACCAACTATATTAAATTTCAGGCTATACAGGATAAAACAAATATCATTGATAAATTAAATGTTGGCGATGAGATAAAAGTTTATTTTAATATTAAAGGAAGCAAGTGGGAAAAAGATGGAAAGACAAACTATATAACAAATTTAGATGCATGGAGGATAGAACAGATGCTGCAGGCAAATACTGCTGCAGCCGCTGAAGATGGGCACCTGGAGCCACTTGACACTTTTTCATCTACATCTTCTGATGCAGTAGATGATCTGCCATTTTAATGCCACTGCCCCCTAAAGGGGAATAATGAAAAATATTTTTTAACGAGCTTTAGAATAAATATCTAACATCGTTGTGTTACTCACTTCAACTTTTTCAGCAATATTCAAAGCATTTACTCATCTTAAATACCCCTTTAGGGGATAGGGGTGCAACAAAAAATTTCTCTCAAACTTCTGCCCTCCGAAGCAGCTGATGAAGCTGCAATAAAAAAATTACTTGCAAACTCTTCCGGTAAAAAAGAAAGTGAAATAAAAGGGTTTCACATCCTTAAGCGTTCGATTGATGCAAGAGGAAAGACTGTTTGGATAAATCTTACAGTTAATGCTTTTATAAATGAGCCGTTCCATAAAAGAAAAATTCCAAAGTTTCATTTCACTGATGTTTCCAAAGCGGTAAAAAGAGTAATTATAATTGGCGCCGGGCCTGCAGGATTATTTGCAGCATTAAAATTAATAGAGCAAGGCATTAAGCCAATTATCCTGGAAAGAGGTAAAGATGTAAGGGCACGCAGAAGAGACCTCGCATTATTAAATAAGGAAGGCATTATTAACCCGGATAGTAATTATTGTTTTGGCGAAGGTGGGGCAGGAACCTACAGTGATGGCAAGCTGTATACACGGAGCAATAAGCGTGGTGATATTGACAGAATTTTACACCTCTTTGTATATTTTGGAGCCGAAGAAAATATTTTATATGATGCACATCCACATATAGGCACCAATAAATTGCCGCAGATCATTACTGCCATGCGTAAAAAGATCGTGGAATGTGGAGGAGAATTTTTATTTGAAAAAAAAGTTACTGATCTTATTATTACAAATGAAAAAATTAAAGCAGTAAAAACAGCAGATGGTTTGTTTGAAGCAGATGCTTATATTTTGGCAACCGGGCATTCGGCAAGAGATATTTTTATATTACTGGATAGTAAAAATATTTTAATACATGCAAAACCATTTGCAATGGGCGTCCGCATTGAGCATCCGCAAAGTTTAATAAATAATATTCAATACCACAGCAACTATACAGATGAGTTTTTGCCTCCAGCATCATATAACCTAATTGATCAGGTAAATGGAAAAGGAGTTTTTTCATTTTGTATGTGCCCCGGCGGCATTATAGCCCCTTCCTCAACTGATAATGGAGAACTGGTTGTTAACGGATGGAGTCCTTCTAAAAGAAATAATCCTTTTGCTAACAGCGGCATTGTTGTGCAGGTTGAAATGGAAGATGCAATAAAAATAATTGGCAAAATGCAATTAGCAATAGAAAAAGATTCACCTCTGCTGCTAATGGAATTTCAAAAATTGATCGAACAAAAAGCTTATGCTGCAGGTGGCGGAAAATTTGTTGCGCCTGCACAGCGTTTGGTTGATTTTGTGGAAAATAAAATTTCTTCTTCCCTGCCTGACTGTTCTTATTTACCCGGAATACATTCTGCGGAGATAAAAAATATTTTACCCGGCTTTATTACTGAAAGATTGAAAATGGCATTCAGATCATTTGGGGAAAAAATGCCTGCCCGATTTGGCGGTAAAGGATATTTTACTAATGAAGCAGTGATTGTGGCTACTGAAAGCCGAACATCGTCGCCTGTGCGTATACCGAGAGATAGTGAAACACTAAACCATCCTCAATTAAAAAATTTATACCCATGCGGAGAAGGTGCAGGCTATGCCGGCGGTATTGTAAGCGCAGCAATGGATGGAGAAAAAATTGCCGGGAAATTAGCTAATGTGCTAATTTGATAATTGTATCAAGTTAAAAATATTTATACGCCAAATAATGAAGTGCTTTGTTATCAAACTTTCTTTGATATTTGCAGTTATCAAACTGCTTATTAAATCAGCATATCAGCACATTATCACATCAGCTAATTAGTATATGAATATTCTTGAGTTATATAATTTAAAAAAATATTACGCTACACAAAAAGCGGTAGATGATATAAGCTTTACCATAGAGCAGGGAAGCATTTTTGGATTACTCGGTCCGAATGGAGCCGGTAAAACAACTTTATTAAGAATGATAACAGGAATTTTTTATCCTGATAGCGGTGATATTAATTTCCGGGGAAAAAAATTTGATACGGTTAATGATATTTATAAGATCGGCTATATGCCAGAGGAAAGAGGATTGTATAAAAAAATGCGAATTGGTGAACAGGCATTATACCTGGCACAATTAAAAGGATTAAGCAGGCAGGAGGCAATGAAAAAAATAAAGGAATGGTTCGTGAAATTTGAAATGCAAAGCTGGTGGAATAAAAAAGTAGAAGACTTAAGCAAGGGTATGAGCCAGAAACTTCAATTTGTTATTACCGTTTTACATGAGCCTCCTTTATTAATATTAGATGAACCCTTTAGCGGTCTTGATCCTGTAAATAGTAATTTAATTAAAGACGAGATCTTTAATCTTGCCCAGAAAGGCACCACAATTATTTTCAGTACACACAGGATGGAGCAGGTAGAGGAAATTTGCGACCATATTGTATTGGTAAATAAAGGGAAAAAAATTTTAGACGGAAGCGTAAAGCAAATTAAACAGGATTGTAAAGAAAATTTATTCAGAATAGGTTTTGAGCAATTACCAACAACATTTGACAGCACCGGGTTTGAAGTGATTCATGAAGAAAGTAATTCGCTGGTGGTGAAAATTAAAGATGGATATAAGCCGGCTTCAGTTTTAAATAATTTTTTAAAACAAAATGCCAGCATCATTTCATTCAACGAAATTTTACCATCCTTAAATGACATTTTTATAAAGAAGGTAAACGATACGGAATCAACAAGGCAGTTTCAGAAGGTTTAATAGAAACGTTATCAAAATTATATTGGATAAAAAACATTTTAAAGTTCTTAACCTCCTGAAGAAAACAAATCAAACTAATTAAACAGAAAACATGAGCAAGGTTTGGCTTATCATTAAAAGAGAGTATTTAACAAGGGTTAGAAACAAAACTTTTATATTATCTACTCTTCTTCTGCCCTTATTTTTTATCGGCTTTATTGCAGCATCTACCTATCTATCAATTAAAGGTGAGGATAAACATACCATTGCGGTAAACGATAAAAACGGAATCTTTAAAAATAGTTTTAAAAGTGATAAGGTTATTAAATATGAATTTCCTGCAGCTGTTAATGCAAATAATTTTAAAGAAAAAGGTTATTCGGCGTTATTAAATATTCCATTAAAATTTGATTCCCCGCAGGATTCCATAACCCTCATATCTGATAAGCAATTAGGCTTCTCCACAGAAGATAAAATAAAAGATCAGATCAATCTCGCAATTAAAAACCGTGCTTTTCTTGAAAAAAATATTAATAAAAAGATATTGGATTCAATAAATGATCTTGATGAGGAGCAGCTTTATAAATTCAGACCGGTAATAAAAAAAGGAAATACAACCCAGCAAGCTAATTCAGGACTGGCTTATGGTATAGGCTTTGGCAGTGGCATGCTTATTTATATAACATTATTTATATATGGCGCTGCTGTAATGCGTGGTGTAATGGAAGAAAAAATGAATCGGATTGCAGAAGTAATTATAAGCTCCGTAAGACCCTTCCAGCTAATGGTAGGAAAAATAATTGGCATAGCTGCAGTTGGTCTTACACAATTATTGATATGGTTCGTTTTAATAATTGTCTTGTCCTCTGCATTATCGGCATTTTTATCACATGATATTTTACAGCATGCACAAAGTGCAAATAATGCAATGGGCTCATCTGCAAATAATACAGCAGCACTAAGTATTTTAAGTGCAAAAAATACTTTTGCACAAGCAAACTGGGCGCTGATCATTCCTTGTTTTTTGTTTTATTTTATCGGGGGATATTTATTTTACGCCGCATTATTTGCGGCGGTAGGAAGTGTAGTAAATGAAGATCCGCAGGAAGCCCAATCATTAATGCTTCCTATTACAATGCCTATAATTTTATCTTTTGTAATAATGATGTCTGCGGCTGCAAAACCGGATACTCCAATTGCAGTATGGGCAAGTATAATACCTTTTTCATCTCCTATTGTAATGATGGCAAGAATTCCATCCGGGGTACCATTTTGGCAATTGGCGCTATCAATGGCTTCGTTGGTTGCAGGATTCATTTTAACTACCATGCTCGCCGCTAAAATTTACCGCACAGGTATTTTATTGTATGGTAAAAAAGTAACGTTTAAAGAAATGAGCAAGTGGCTTTTCAGAAGATCATAATACAGTAGCAGTAGTTGTTGTAGTTTTTGAAGTGCTGCCAAAGATTGCCTTAGTGGCTTCCTGCCTGATAAATTTCAATATTATTCCTGCTATTGCTAATCCGGCAATTAAAATACTGCCAAGAAAAAATCCCAATAAACCATACATGGTAGCTGATTTACTTTGAGGAATATAAGGAGGCTCCGGTTTATCTAAGACCTTAATAAGTGGTGTTGCTTTTTGTAATTTATAAGCTGCGTTTTCCCTGTTGGCAACTGCCTGTATTTACCGGCTGCACTAAAGTATCCTTAAACTCCATCCATATTTCATTCACAATTTCTGCTGCCGGAGTAATTTTTTTTATCATACTGCTCACCTGCCCTATTTCTAATTCACCCTCGTTGATATCACCTTCAAACATTCCTTTTTTTGCTCTTCCCTTTCCTAACAGTTGTTCCAATTCTTCTTTAGATGCACAATTATTTTCTGCCTCCTGCACTTTCCTTAAAAAATCATTCTTTATCATACGCACAGGAGTAAGCTGTTTTAACGTAAGCAAAGTATCTCCTTCTGATGCATTAACAACTGCCTTTTTAAAATGAATATGACAAGATGCTTCTTCACTTGCAACAAACCTGCTTCCTATTTGTACACCTTCTGCGCCAAGCACCATTGCTGCAAGCATTTGCCTGCCGGTAGCAATTCCTCCTGCAGCAATAACCGGAATTTTTACTGAATCACAAACCAACGGCACTAACACCATCGTTGTTGTTTCTTCTCTTCCGTTATGACCACCTGCTTCAAAGCCTTCGGCTACTACTGCATCGCATCCGGCGTCTTCAGCTTTTTTTGCAAACCTGCTGCTGCTCACTACATGAACCACCGTAATGTTATGTTGCTTTAATTGTTTTGTCCAGGCAGAAGGATTACCTGCTGATGTAAAAACGATCGGTACTTTTTCATCAACAATAATTTGCATTTGCTTTTCAATAGCAGGATATAACAAAGGAACATTTACACCAAAAGGTTTACCAGTAGCTGCTTTGCATTTTTGAATATGCTCTTTTAAAATTTCACAAGTCATGCTGCCGGAACCTATTAATCCAAGGCCGCCTGAATTACTTACTGCACTGGCTAAACGCCAGCCGCTTGTCCAAACCATACCAGCCTGTATTATGGGATATTCTATTTTAAAAAGTTGGGTAATGCGATTCTGCATGTCATGAGTCATTAAGTCAATAGGTCATTCGGTTGCTAATTTTAATTGCCAAACTAAATTTTATTTTTTTGTAACAAGCGTCATCTCTTTACCCATCATCCCCGCCTAGCCAGCTTCAGTCGGGCAGGGTTGGTCATTCACTTCAGCTTTTAAAATTCTAATGAGCCATGTCTAATAATCCCAATGGGGTGCAACCTAAAAATAGTTTGCTGAATAAAGAAAAAAATGTTGAAGAGAGTGACACAATCCCGAAGTTTCGGGACTATGAAAAACTAATGTTTGTTACCAAATATTTTTTAAACCCATTTTATCTATTGACTCATTGACTTAATGACTCATTGACTTAATTCATGAACCTAAATCAATTTCAGTATTATCACCAATGTTTAATGACCTGGTCTCTCCTCTTATTTCTGCATCGCTCCCGATAAGAGAATCATCCAAAACCACATCATATAATTTTGAGAAAGATCCAACGATGGAATCTTTTACTATCGAATAATGCACAATAGTGTTTTCACCCATAGCAACATTAGGACCAACAATGGAATTTCTTATGTCGCATCCTTCGGCAATACTAACAGGCGGAATAAAAATAGTATTCTCAAAAGTATTTGATTCAGCTATCGTGCCTCCAAACTTTTTAAGCAGGGTGGCATTGGATTTAAGCAATGATTCTTTTTTTCCGCAATCAAACCAGTTCTCTACTTTAAACGGTTTTAATTTAGCGCCGCTTTGTATCATACACTCAAGTGCATCCGTCAAATTAAATTCATCATAGCTTTTTATATCATTAGTAATAATATTTTCTAAACAATTAAAAAGAAATGAAGTTTCTTTTATCTTGTACAATCCAACCAATGCTAAGTTGGATTTTGGTATGGATGGTTTTTCCACTACCCGGTTTATAAATCCATCCTTGTCAATTTCTGCAACGCCAAAATTTCTCGGGTCATCAACTTTTTTTACTCCCAGCATTGAATAGGGAGATTGCAAAACACAATCAATATCGTATTCACAGATAGTATCTCCCAACGCAATAAAAACATCATCGTCACCAATTATTTGTTTAGCAAGATTAATGGCATGCCCTGTTCCTTTGCGTATATTCTGGTAAATGAAGTGACAGTTAAGATCAGGATATTTTGCTTTGATATAATCCTGAATTTTTTCTCCGAGATAGCCTACAATAAAAACAAATTCATTAATGCCTGCATCATGCAACTGGTCTACATTAATGCTTAAAATTGTTTTTCCGGCCAAGGGAATTAAAGCTTTTGGCTGAGTATATGTATGTGGTCGCAGCTTAGTGCCTGCACCCGCCACAGGAATAATGGCTTTCATTAATATCTTATTTGTTATCCAATCTTCACAAAAACAGTACGTGAAGTTAGGAAAATATTATTTTATGTGCGATGTTAGATGTGTGAAGTACGATGTACGTAGCTTTAAATATTATGGTAAGAGATAGATATTTGTTTTAACATCGTACATCTTACCTCGTACATCGTACATTCTTATTTCTTACTTCGTACATCGTACATTTGCCTAAACTTATTTCATGCAAAAAGATAAGCAGGTATTCGACATTATAAATAAAGAATTAGAAAGACAAAGACATGGTATTGAACTGATCGCTTCTGAAAACTTTACTTCTTTACAGGTGATACAGGCAATGGGCACTGTGCTCACGAATAAATATGCAGAAGGTTATCCCGGAAGAAGATATTATGGTGGCTGTGAGTTTGTAGATGAAACTGAACAGCTTGCTATTGACAGGTTAAAAAAAATATTTGATTGCGAATATGCAAATGTTCAGCCACATAGCGGTGCGCAGGCAAATGCAGCATTAATGATGGCTATCCTGCAGCCGGGCGATAAAATTTTAGGATTAGATCTTAGCATGGGCGGGCATCTTACCCATGGCTCACCGGTAAACTTCTCAGGCAAATTATACAAAGCGCATTTTTATGGAGTAAAAAAAGACACGGGTTTAGTTGATTATGAAATGCTGGAACAAAAAGCAAGAACAGAAAAACCAAAACTTATTATCTGCGGCGCATCAGCATACAGCCGTGACTGGGATTATGAAAGAATAAGAAAGGTTGCTGATGAAGTTGGCGCATTTTTGTATTGCGATATGGCGCACCCTGCAGGACTGATCGCAAAAAATTTATTACGTTCTCCTTTTGATCATTGTCATTTTGTTACCTCCACAACACACAAAACTTTGCGTGGACCACGTGGCGGAATTATTTTAATGAAAAAAGATTTTGAAAATCCTTTTGGATTAAAAGATATGAAAGGCAAAATAAGAATGATGAGCAACCTGCTGGATATGGCTGTGTTTCCTGGCACGCAGGGCGGACCGCTGGAACATATCATTGCTGCAAAGGCAGTTTCGTTCGGTGAAATTCTTACTGATGAGTTTACTTTGTATGCAAAGCAAATTAAATTGAATGCACAAAAAATGGCGCAGGCTTTTGTAAAAAAAGATTATAACCTTATCAGCGGAGGAACAGACAATCACTTAATGCTTATCGATCTTAGAAACAAAAATATAACCGGAAAAAAAGCACAGGAAACATTAGACAAAGCGCAGATAACCCTAAACAAAAACGCAGTACCTTTTGATGATAAAAGCCCGTTTGTAACTTCGGGTATTCGTGTAGGTGTGCCTGCAATCACAACAAGAGGAATGAAGGAAGAACATATGCAGATTGTAGTTGACCTGGTTGATAAAGTTTTAATGAATATTGATAATGAAAATGTGATAACAGAAGTAAGAAATGAAGTAAGGTCTTTCATGGATCAATTTCCGTTATACCCTGAATTAGGATAAAATTATGTATGCGACTTTCTGAGAAAGAAATATCGGCAATAAAAAATAACATTCTGAATTTTGATCAGGATGCTAAAATTTATTTATTTGGTTCAAGAACAAATGATAAAGCAAAGGGCGGAGACATAGATGTGCTGGTAATTTCAGACAAAATAGGTTTTAATGAAAAATTAAAAATCAGAACAGGGATTTTTAAAGAAATAGAAGAACAGAAATTGGACCTCGTTGTTAAAAAAGATTTTAATGATGTATTTGTAAAAATGATAGAACCCGATTTACAAATTTTATGAAAAAAGTACTGCAATATTTAGAGGCGACTTTTGAGCAGGCCGACGAGGGAATGAACCATCTTATGATTTCCTCAGAACGTTGTAAACATTTTTTTGATAAGGAAAACAACTCAGAAGAAGAATTAATAGATCTTGAAGCATTAACGGGCAGGTTTGCAAGAATGAGTGATATTTTAATTCAAAAAATTTTTAAAACAATTGACCGGCTTGACGGAATTGCGCCCGGTACAGTAAGGGACAGAATTCTGCAGGCAGAAAAAAATAATATAATAAATAACGCAAAAACTTTTCTGGAAATTAGAGATAAGCGAAATACAATTGCTCATGAATATGAATTACATTCCTTAAAAGAAATTTTTGTTTTTGTATTTCAGCACATTCCATTTTTAATAGAGGCTCTGAAAAAAGCTAAGGAATATTCCCAAAAATTTTATACAACTTAATATGATACAACGTGTGCAAACAATATGGATGTTATTAGCATCTGCAGCGGTTTTGCTGAGTTTGAAAACTTCTTTTTACAGCGGAACTTTAATAACTGATAACAGCTTTCATTCTGTTATGGGCATAGATAGTTATGGCTTAATGATATTAACGGTAGCACTGGGAACAGCATTATTCGTAAACATTTTTTTATTCAAACACAGGATGCTGCAATTTCGGATTTGCATATTTGCATTGCTTGCAGAATGCTTAATTATTTTTCTTTACTTCAGCCAGATAAAAAATTATTCAAATGGAAACTTTAGTTTATGGTGTGCACTGCATCTGTTTATCCTGCTATTTATTTTTCTTGCGGCAAGAGGAATTTACAAAGATGAAAAGCTGATTAAGGATAGTAAGAGGTTGAGGTAAAAATCTTTTATGAAACTCTTCCAAATTATATTCTTTATCCTTGTCCTTACAGGCTGTACAGAAAGAAAATCAAATCCTGTTAAAGGAGATAACAACTCTACGTTTTATCTTGATACTACTTATCATTTTACTGATACTATACAAAATAAAATTCTTTTAAAAAAATTTTTCTCTACGGATAGCGTACAACTTTTAAGCTTTCAATATTTTAATAATAATAATAATAAATGGGAATTAATGAATGAGTTTGATTCTATTCCAATCCCATATGGTTTTGAAACAGATCATGCAGATTACAATGGAGATAAAATAAAAGACTTTGTATTTCTAGCAGATAGAGGAGGAAGAGGATCAAACTATTTTGAACATTTATTTTTATACGACTCGATAAAAAAATCATTCAAAAAAATACTCGGATTCGAAGAAGTTTGTGCGCCATCTTATGACACAACAGAAAAGATGGTGGTAGGAACTGGTCTTTCAGGTTCATATCAAGATACAAGGATGTACAATATTCAAAAGGATTCTATTATTCAAATAAAAGGTGAGGTTTGGGAAGATGGAAAACTCATCAAAAAGTATAAAGTTATTGATGGCAAAGAAATTGTCACCTTTGGGAAAAATAATTCCTTAAACATACTTCCCCGTCCAACTCTCTTTCACTTTTTTTAATCCTGCCGGAATGCCGGCGTACACAAGGTTTCCACCGCCATCACCGGCTTCGGGACCAAGGTCAATAGCCCAGTCAGCATTTTATAACATCGGTATTATGCCAATTACCAAAATGGAATACCTCATTTTAATGCAAGTCATCCGCTTTCGTTAGCTTCTCATAATTAATAAAGAAATTGATTAAATTTGATAAATGAAATTTGAACTTCAATATGTAAACGACAGCAATGGCACAACACAGGCTGTTCAAATGCCTCTAACGGAATGGGAAAAGGTGTTGGCAAAACTGAAAAAATACGAGCAGGCATTAAAAATAAAATCAGATTTAAAAGAAGCTTTTGAGCAGGTAGACATTTTGAGAAAATCCAAAAGCAAAAAGCAAACACTAACTGATTTTCTCAATAAATTATCATAGCAGCACTAAATATACTTCCCCGTCCAACTTTCCTTCACTTTCTTCAATCCAGCCGGAACGCCTGCGTACACAAGGTTTCCGCCACCATCACCTGCTTCGGGACCAAGGTCAATAGCCCAGTCAGCAGACTTTATAACATCGGTATTATGCTCAATTACCAAAATGGAATGCCCCTGTTCTATCAATGCATTAAAGGAAGTGAGCAGCTTTTTTATATCATTAAAATGAAGCCCTGTTGTTGGCTCATCAAAAATAAAGAGCACATGCCCCTGACTTTTACCTTTTCCCAAAAATGATGCAAGCTTTACTCTTTGTGCTTCTCCACCGGAAAGTGTATCCGATGATTGCCCGAGTTTTATATAACCTAAGCCAACATCACTTAATGGTTTTATTTTTTTTGCAACGGCCCCCTCCTGCCCTCCCCCGGTGGGGGAGGAAGAGGAGAAAAATTCCATCGCTTCATCAACACTCATCTGCAGAACATCATAAATATTTTTTTCTTTGTAGGTAACTTCCAGCACTTCTTCTTTAAATTTTTTACCCCCGCAAACCTCACATACCAAATGCACATCTGCCAGGAACTGCATCTCTACAACCTGCTCGCCCTCACCTTTACAGGTATCACATCTGCCTCCTTCCACATTAAAAGAAAAATGCTTTGGCAAAAAACCTCTCATCTTACTTAATGGCTGTTTGGCAAACAGGTCTCTTATTTCGTCGTACGCTTTTATATAAGTAACAGGATTGCTTCGTGATGATTTACCGATGGGGTTTTGATCTATCATTTCAATTTGAGTGATATAATCCACATCACCTTCAATACCTCTGTGCAGTCCAACTTTATCAGCAAATTCTCCTTTTATCTTTTTTAATGCGGGATACAGAATTTGTTTTACCAGCGTTGTCTTTCCGCTGCCACTAACACCGCTTATAACACACAAAACATTTAAAGGAATAACAACATTAATATCCTGCAGGTTATTTTGTCTTGCTCCCTGCACAATTATAGAGCGATTCCATTTTCTAATAATTTTCGGAGGTTCAATTTTTAATTCTCCTTTTAAATATTTTCCTGTAAGGCTTTTTTTATTTGCGATGATCTCATCATAATTTCCTTCAGCAACCACTTCTCCGCCCAGATGACTTGCCAGTGGTCCCATATCAATTATGTGATCTGCCTGTCTCATCATCATCTCATCATGCTCAACCACAACAACCGTATTTCCAAGATCTCTAAGCTCTTTTAAAACCCTGATCAATCTTTCAGTATCTCTTGAATGCAAACCAATGGAAGGCTCATCTAAAATGTATAAAGAGTTGGTAAGATTACTTCCCAAACTTCTTGTAAGCTGTATGCGCTGGCTCTCACCGCCGCTTAATGAATTTGCTAAACGATTTAAAGTAAGATAGCCAAGACCTACGTCCATCAAGGTTCTGATACGATTGTTGATCTCTATTAATATCCTTTTACCAACTGTAGAATCGTATTCATTTAATTCAAGATCAGCAAACCATTTTTGAAGATCTTTCACCGGCATCTCACACAATGCCCCAATATTCTGATGTGCAACCTGAACATACAAAGCTTCTTTCCGTAACCTATAACCATTGCATTCAGGACAAAGAGTTCTGCCACGATAGCGGCTTAATAAAACACGGTATTGAACCTTGTATAAATTTTGTTCAACCTCTTTAAAAAAATCATTGATGCCTCCAAAATGATCA
>JADGPX010000218.1 GCA_017882215.1 Chitinophagaceae bacterium
CTGTTGTTATTGTTACATTTTCAGGAGCCCTGTATGTTAACTGCAATGGATAAGTAGTTGTGGTTTCGTGTCCTGCAATATCCTTAGAAACAATAGTTACAGTATAACTTCCTTCGGGATATGAGTGTGTTGCACTTCCCCCTGGTGTTACTACAGCAGATGCTGCAGCCCCAGTACCATGACCAAAATTAATTGTTGAAGAAGTTACTCCTTCTCCAAGAGGTGTAATTTTAACATTACCAGAATTATCATTGGTAAAATCAAAGATCTTAGCAAGGTTACCGGAAGCGGCAGTGTTCAAAAACGACAGATCCTGATCAATCCCATCTTTTTTAGTACAACCTATAGCAATTACCAGCAGTAATGCAAAGCCGTATATTAATTTTATTTTCTTCATTTTTTTTATATTTTTAATTATATTAATAGCCTGGGTTTTGAACTAATTTGGTATTGTTTAATTCACCCAATGGTATAGGAAGCACTTCATTTTTACCTGCGGTAAAACCAGTTGAACCTAGCGCAGCAACAGCCTGACCGGTACGTACCAGGTCAAAAAAGCGATGCCCTTCTGTTGCCAATTCTAAACGCCGCTCATTATAAATAGTAGGTAATGATACTGGAACGCTACCTAATCCAACACGAGCCCGTACTGCATCTAATAATGCCTGAGCTCTTGATGTATTTGTTCCTGCATGAACTAAAGCTTCAGCTTCCATTAAATAAGTATCAGCTAAACGGATTTCAATATAATCGTTCGGATAATTTAAATCTGCAACGCCACCCAACGAGGAACGATATTGTGATTTTGGAGCATATTTCTCAATAAAATAACCAGTATTTTGATACCCTTTTTCATAAGCTCTGCCGGGTACTGCATTAACTATACTGTCAATATTGGCTACAGTATAAGGATAGCGTGGATCTGTTTTTATTGCATTTACCAAAGACATCGTAAGTGGGTCAAAACCCCAGCCTGTTACATAAATCGGCCCAGTATAATTTCTTGGCCCTACCATCAGAACCAACAAATTACCTTCAAAAATTCCCCATCCTCCCCAGTCCCGACGTGCCTGCGAAGTATGAACAATTTCAAAAATTGATTCGGAATTAAATTTATTGGTCGGTTTAAATATATCACCAAAATTTGGGAGTAATTTATATCCGTATGTGCTGGTACCACCCGGAGTTCCATTTACATCTGCAAATTGCTGGGCTGCAGAAGCCCATTTTTCTTCATATAAATAAACTTTACCCAATAATGCTTTAGCAGCACCTTTTGTAACACGTCCACCTTCATTGGCTACCGGCACTGTATTAGGCAGGTTTACTTCTGCTATAGCATCTGATAAATCTTTTTCAATTTGTGCGTATACTTCTTCCGGTTTTGCCTGAGGTATATTATAAATATCAGTTGTAGGAATTGATGCAGTGATTAAGGGTATATTTTTAAATAAACGTACTAAATCAAAGTAATAGTAAGCACGTAAAAACTTTGCTTCTGCTGTATATCTTCCTTTCGTTGCAGCGGTAAGATCAGCAACTCCATCCATTTTACTTAGAAGCAGATTTGCCCTGTAAATTCCGGTATAATTCCTTCCCCATAAATCTCCCTGAGGACCTTGGCCTACACTTACGGTAAAATTATCCCATACAACCCAAGATACCTGGTCAGTTGCACTTCCGCCGCCTGCAGCACAATCGTCAGAAGCGGTGTTTAGCAATCCTACTTTATCTGAATATGTGCTTCCCGTTTGCGAACCTAAAGGATCATAAGCTGCTACAACGCCATTAAAAACTTCAGCAGCAGTTTTATAATAGCTGACTTCTAATGCAGTTCCACCGACAGGTTGGACATCCAGAAATGTTTTTTTGCATGCAATTAGTATTGTAATTGCCGCAATAAATAATGCTATATAATTCTTATAAGATTTTTTCATATAAAATCGTTTAAAATTTAAAATGTAAGATTTAAGCCTGCAGTAAATGATCGTGCCTGCGGATAAAAGCCACGATCAATACCATAGCTTCCACCTCCGATTTCAGGATCAAAGCCAGTGTATTTAGTAAACGTAACCAGGTTGTTACCGCTTACATATACGCGAACCTTTTGGAAATTTACTTTACTTATGAGAGAAGATGGCAAGGTATAACCAATCTGAAGAACTTTTATTCTGAAATAATCACCATCCTCTAAGTAGAATGAAGAAGGGTTACTGAAATTATGATTCGGATCCGTTGTGGTCATACGTGGAAAGTCATTGGAAGTCCCTGCTCCGGCCCATCGATTTAATGCCTTCGTCGTCCAGTTAGCTGTGGGAATATCAAGCCTGCGCAAGCCATTGAATATCTGGTTACCTGCAGCACCCTGGCCAAATACAACCAGATCAAAACCTCTGCTAGCTATGCTTACGGTAAAACCATAAGACCAATCAGGAGTAGGATCACCGATAAAAGTACGATCATTAGCATCAATTACACCATCACCATTTAAATCTGCCCATCTAAAATCACCTGGTCGTGCATTGGGTTGTATTAATGTGCCGCTTTTATTTGTATAACTGTTTACTTCTGCCTGGGTTTGAAAAATACCCAACGTTTCAAATCCATAAAAAGAACCTATTGCATGTCCCACAGCTGTACGGCTTAATTCATATTGACTTGATTGTAATGCTGCACCTGTTAAAAACTGTTTATCAGCTCCCAAATATATAACCCGGTTTTGCAAATGCGAAATATTACCCTGCAATTGCAATTTCATATTTCTGATTGTTTTATTGTAACCCAGTTCCAATTCATATCCTTTATTAGTCATATCAGCAACATTGCCCACAGGGCCTCCAACACCTACGTATAGGGGAACAGCAACTCCCAGTAACATACCGGTAGTTTTTTTATTATACCAATCAAAGGTTAAAGAAAAATTTCTAAATAGCGTGGCATCAAAACCAACATTTGTCTGGCTTGTTTGTTCCCATTTAAGATCTGGATTTGCAAGCGCATTGGGGCTGTAACCAATAGTATAAAGATCACTGCTGCCATAAGTATAATTTCTGCCACCTCCTATTGTTGATACATATCTGAAATCGCCTATATTATCATTACCTGTAACTCCATAGGACCCACGTATTTTAAAAAAGCTGATTGCTTTATTTTGTGGCCAAAAATTTTCTTTAGATGCTACCCAGCCAACAGATCCTGATGGAAAGTAGCCATATTTATTATTACTTCCAAATCTTGATGAACCATCTCTGCGTATAATTCCGGTAAATAAATATTTTTCAGCATAGTCATAGGTTAAACGACCTATGAGAGAGCTAATCTTATGGGGATTACTTTCGCCGCCCGATCCGGTTCTGTACGCAGGCACAATACTAAAATTCATTGATGCTGCCGCAAAAGTATTTATCGGAAGATTTTGATAAGTGATACCACTATTTCTTGAAATATAATTATCAACATATGCCCCGGTTCCTACTAAAGCAGTGAAATGATGTGCGCCAATACTGCGTGTATAAGAAGCAGTGTTTTCCCATGTATAATTTAAACTACGGTTACTTCCACGAAACAACGAATTATTTAGTGTAATGGTTGCTGCATTAAAATATGCCAGAGGAGCAAAGCTTTCATTACCCCAAAAAGCATACTTAGCACCAATATTGGTTTTTATCTTTAAACCTTTCAGAGGTTCTACCTCAACAAAACCATTACCTACAAAATTATCTGACCATCCGTAATTACCTAATTGGTTTTTGATATAAGCAAGTGGATTAGCCATTTCCTGTTGAACAATTGTAGAAATTCCATAAGGATTACCAGCAGCATCGCTAACAGTACCTAAGCCATTGCTATTATTAGCGCTTGGGGCATACGGTGAGGCAGCCACTACAGCAGGGTCGGTTATAATTGCCTGTGTAATAGGGTCTAGATTTATAGCAGAACTAAGCGGCCCTCCATATTCACCATTAGTATTACCTACGCTAAAGGCTTTAATATGAGAATACCCTAAATTGGTACCTATTCTTAACCAATTATTTATTTTTTGATCGGCATTCATCCTGAAGGTAAATCTTTTGTATTGAGATATTTGGGGAGCTACTATTCCTTCCTGATCAAAAAGCCCAAAGGATGTATAAAATGTAGAGCGATCATTACCGCCGCTAATGCTTATTTCATGATCCTGTATTTTGGCACTATTATTAAAAATAAGACTCTGCCAGTCAGTACCTTTTCCTAATGCTGCAAGATTAGCATATAAAATACCGCCGCCACTGGCCAATGAAGCCTCATTTTGCAAAGCTGCATATTCTGTTGCGTTTAAAAGATCAAGTTTATGGGCAGGTGCCTGAGTGCCATAATATCCATTATAACTAACTATAGATTTGCCACTCCTTCCTTTTTTAGTGGTTACTAATATTACACCACTTGCAGCACGTGCCCCATATATTGCTGCCGATGCTGCATCTTTTAAAACCTCAATAGATTCAATATCATTGGGGTTTAGATAATCAATCCCACCGATATCTACAGGAACACCATCTACAACATAAAGCGGATCGCTGTTATTAATAGAAGTAGTACCCCTTATTCTCAATGTAGAAGAAGCGCCCGGTTGTCCGGAACTGGCTGCGACAGTTAAACCGGAAGCTCTGCCTTGCAAGAATTGTTCAATTCTTGCTATAGGCTGATTATCAATATCACTGGCTTTCACACTGGAAATAGCGCCGGTTACTACGCTTTTTTTCTGCGTACCATAACCTATTACTACTACTTCTTCTATATTGGAGATAGATGTAGCGAGGATAATTTGAAGTGGTACATCAGAAACTGCTACTTGTTTTTCGGCATAGCCTATGGAAGATATTACAAGGGTTCGTGTAGATTCAGGCACAGTGATTTTAAAATATCCGGTCTCATCTGTAGTTGTTCCGGTTTTGCTTCCTTTTACAACAACAGAGGTTTGGGGGATACCTTCCCCTTTTTCATCAGTAACTCTACCAGTTACCGTTTTGTTTTGTGCCATTACATTTGCTATAGCAAAGAAGGTAAAGCACAACATTATAATTTTCTTCATAGCTTAATCGTTTTAGTTTTTGATTACTTTTCTTTTTTATTGTTTGATTTATTTGGAAAATTTTATTTTTTGAAGACACTATTTTTAATAGACATGAAATGATTTAAGGATACTGCATTATTAAAAAA
>JADGPX010000219.1 GCA_017882215.1 Chitinophagaceae bacterium
TTATTGCCAGCAAACAATAATAACTGCTGCAATAATATTTCCCAAAACCTGGTAACCACCATTAATAAAAAATAATCCCATAGGTTTTTTCTCGTAAAGCATATTAATACCTATAGAAGTAAGTGCAAAACATACACCTGTAAATGCTCCCAGCTTTACACCGGACATCCAACCCCATACGCCTATCCTGTTTACTAAAATAGCCAGTCCCAAACTGGTGATGAACATTAAAATAAATGAGCCGAACATAATACCGGCTACGCCTTTTTTCTATTTGCAAACAAAAGCGTTTAGGAGGTTTAGAAAGTTTAGGAGGTTTAGAAAGTTTAGAAAGTTTAAAAGGTTTGCAGCATTACTCATCACTTATCACTGATCACTGATTACTCATCATTCATTACTCTTATCCATAAACATCTGTAATCTTTTCTTTGCATCATATCTTATTTTGTTTTTTAAATATCCGCTCCATCCCAGCAGGATTCCGGGCAAACCCAAAGCCTGCCGGCTCCATTTATAAATATTAAATTCATCAGTATGTTCAGTTATCTTACCATTTTCAATTCGCATGTGAGCTTTTACTTTGTTCACAACTCTCCTCCCTGTTTTTGAAAACGTATATGCGGCTGTCCAGTTACAGGTTGCATATTCCCCATCAACTTCTATCTTATCTGCCTGTAAAGAAAAATCCCTTGCATTTTTACATAACATTTCCCACATGGCACTCACTTCATCACCTTGTAATACTCCAAACACAGGATCATTAAAAATGGGATCAGCTGCATAACAATTTTGCATGGTAGTATAATCCAATCTTGCAAATGCATCGTAAAAGGTTTGTATCAGCTCTTCATTATTATTCATGCTTACAATTTAGTTTCTTTAAATTTAGAATTCTAAAAATTATTATATGAAAAAATTTCTCTTCTTCATCTCGTTTATCTTTATTTCTTTTTCTCCCGTAGCTCAAAATACAGACAGCACCTGGTTTGTAAATAATTATTATAAAATAGAAAGATATATACCTATGAGAGACGGAATAAAATTATTCACTTCCATCTATATTCCAAAAGATAAATCTGAAAAGCATCCGATATTGATAAAAAGAACGCCATATTCCTGCAAGCCTTACGGAGAAAATAACTGGAAAGATTATTGGAACAAATATCAAAAAGAATATTTTAAAGAAGGTTACATAATGATAACTCAGGATGTTCGTGGTAGATGGATGAGTGAAGGTGAATTTAAAGATGTGCGACCATTTAACGCAAACAAAAAAGGCAATGAGATCGATGAAGCAAGTGATACTTATGATGCAATTGACTGGCTTGTAAAAAATATCCCGAACAACAATGGCAATGTAGGAGTATTTGGAATTTCATATCCCGGCTTTTATTCTACAATGGCTGCTGCAAGTAATCATCCGGCATTAAAAGCAGTAAGTCCACAGGCGCCTGTTACCAATTGGTTTATCGGTGATGATTTTCATCACAATGGCGCATTCTTTCAAATGGATGCATTCGATTTTTATTCTGCATTAGGTTTTGGTTTTGGTCAACCACATCCTGCACCCACATCTCTTGATGCACATTCGGTTGGTTATCCAGATCATGATAATTATAAATTTTTTCTTGAAACCGGCACCTTAAAAAATCTTACAAAATATATGGGCGATAGTATTGCATTTTGGAAAGACCTAATGTCTCATCCAAATTATGATGCATGGTGGCAGGCACGTGATGGACGTAACGCTACAAAGAATTTAAAACCTGCTATGTTATGGGTTGGTGGCTTATTTGATGCGGAAGATTGCTGGGGTGCATGGAATGCTTATAAAGCTGCGGAACAAAATAATCCCGGTAAAGCTTTTAATAAAATCGTTGAAGGGCCGTGGTTTCATGATCAATGGGCAGATTATGATGGAACACACCATGGCAATATTCAATTTGGTTCTAACACAAGTGAATATTTTCAACAACACTTTGAAATTCCTTTCTTCAATTATTTCTTAAAAGGGAAAGGAGATATTTCTCAAATAGCCGAAGCAAATATTTTTGTTACAGGTGCAAATGAATGGAAAACATTTTTACAATGGCCACCTGCAAATAAAGAAGATAAAGCAATGTATCTGCAACCCGGTGGAAAATTAGATTGGTTAAAACCTGCGGCAGTAAATAGTTTCAGCGAATATATAAGCGATCCTGATAAACCGGTACCCTATGAGGAGTTTGTACATTTCAACAGAACAAGAACTTATATGTCAGATGATCAGCGCTTTGCTGCACGCCGGCCTGATGTATTGGTTTTTCAAACAGATACATTAACAGATGATGTAACAGTTACAGGCAATGTGATTGCAGATCTTATGACAAGCATTTCAACAACCGATGCCGATTTTGTAGTAAAAATTATTGACGTATTTCCTGATTACTTAGGCTATAATGAAGTAGATATTTATGCAGAAAAAGATCCTGAAAAAATTTATCCGATGGGCGGATATGAAATGTTGGTTCGTGCAGAAATTATGAGAGGTAAATTCAGAAACAGTCTTGAACGACCGGAACCATTTACACCAAATAAGATCACTGAAGTAAAATGGGAATTGCCCGACATTGCACATACCTTTAAAAAAGGTCATAGAATAATGGTACAGGTTCAAAGCAGCTGGTTTCCGTTAGCAGACAGAAATCCGCAAAAATTTATTGATATCTATCATGCAGATGACAAAGATTTTCAAAAAGCTGCCATTCGAATCTATCACGATGGAATGAATAATTCCAAGATTATATTACCAGTGATAAAATGATTTGTAACTTTAAGGAAAACGAATTTTATGGAAGCATTATTAATCAGACCTAAAAATGAAGCAGAGCTGAATGAGATTAAAAAATTTATTAAACAAAAGAGGCTTGATGTTAATCTGATAAACGAAAAACAACAAAAAATGTTTGCTGCATCAATGATGACTGCTATTGCGGATTCACACATAAAATACAGTGATAAGGAAGTAGAAGATATAATTAATCAGATGAAAGAAGAAGACGAAAAAATTTATGGCAGAAAAGATTAGTTATAAAATTATAACAGACACAAACATTTTAATAAGCTATTTTAAAAATGAAGAAATCGTAAGTTTGGATGAAAAAATTCTTACTCAAATATTTTAAAAGCTACTTAAAAAGGTGTCTGGCCACTGTAGTGGCCTGACACCTAAAATTAAATTCACTCTATGCGTCCAAGAATTGATCTTACTGATTCATTAGAAAAAATTCCGGTAAAAATATTCCCTTCTCCTAAGGAAGGATCTGTATACGTTGCCAATCTAATTGCTGATCTTATAAAAGAAAAAGAAGCAAAGGGTGAAAAATGTGTGATTGGTTTGGCAACAGGCTCTACACCAAAAACTTTATACGCTGAGTTGGTCCGCATGCATAAGCAGGAAGGATTGAGCTTTAAAAACGTGATCACTTTTAATCTTGATCAGTACTATCCGATGGAAGCAAATGCCTTGCAGAGCTACCATTATTTTATGCGAAAATATTTGTTTGAGCAAACCGATATTGACCCCAACAATTATTTTTTACCGGATGGAATGCTTCCAAAAGAAAAAATAAAAGATCATGCATTAGAATATGAAAAAAAGATCGAAGACGCCGGCGGCATTGATCTGCAAATTCTTGGCATTGGTATTAATGGTCATATCGGGTTTAATGAACCGGGTTCCGCCATCTATTCAAAAACAAGACTGATAACTTTAGATAACTCTACCCGGCTTGCCAACTCCCATGAGTTTGGCAATATTTCACAGGTGCCCCGAATGGCAATAACCATGGGCATCAGCACCATTATGAAATCAAAAGAAATTATTTTGATGGCATGGGGGCAAAATAAAGCGCCGGTAATTAAAAAAACAGTTGAAGATGATGATACAGAAGATGTGCCAGCATCATTGCTGCAAAATCATGATAACTGCACGTTTGTGATTGATGAATCAGCAGCCTCCGAGTTAACAAGATTTAAATCACCATGGTTAACCGGCGAATGTGAATGGACACCAAAAATAGTGCGCAGTGCAGTAGTTAGCCTTTCATTAAAATTAGGCAAGCCGGTTTTAAGCTTAACCAATAATGATTACAATGATTATGGCTTAAGCGATCTCTTAACTGAAAAAGGAGATTCCTACGAAATAAATCTTGAAGTTTATTACATGCTAAGAGACAGCATTACCGGGTGGCCGGGCGGCAAACCCAATACCAGCCATGCAAGACATCCTGAAAGAAGCGCACCATTCCCGAAAAAAGTTTTGATCTTTTCTCCACACCCCGATGATGACATAATCAGCATGGGCGGTACTTTCATGCGTTTACACGACCAGGGACATGAAGTGCATGTAGGTTATCAAACAAGCGGAAACATAGCCGTTACTGACGAATTTGTTACACGCTTTATTGATTTTGCAGTTGGCTTTGAAAATATTTTTGGAATAGATGATACCAAAAGCAAAAAGATACTGGATGATGCAACAGCATTTTTAAATTCAAAAAGATCAACTGAAAAAGACAGTGAAGAAATAAGAACTATAAAAGGATTGATACGCCGCTGCGAAGCAAGAGCAGCATGCAAATATATTGGCTTAAAAGATGAGCAGATACATTTTATGAATCTTCCTTTTTATGAAACAGGTACGATTGAAAAAAATCCGATGGGAGAAGAAGATATTGAAATAGCAGTTGATCTATTACGTCAAATAAAGCCTCACCAGATATTTTGCGCCGGTGATCTGGCAGATCCTCATGGCACACACAAAGTTTGTCTTGATATAGTTTTAGAAGCGATAGCAAGAATAAGATCAGAAGGAGATAAATGGATCAATGAGTGCTGGATATGGCTTTACAAAGGTGCCTGGCAGGAATGGGACATAAGTGAAATTGGAATGGCAGTGCCCATGAGCCCCGACCAGGTAAGAAAAAAACGATACGGAATATTTATTCATCAGTCACAAAAAGACAGCGTTCCATTTCAGGGTGATGACAACAGGGAATTCTGGCAAAGGGCCGAAGAACGAAATGCAAATACAGCAAAACTTTACGGACAGCTGGGGCTTACGCAATATGCCGCAATGGAAGCTTTTGTAAGATGGAAGACTGAATAGTTACCGGTTACCAGTGATCAGTGA
>JADGPX010000033.1 GCA_017882215.1 Chitinophagaceae bacterium
TGTGGGCGACTGCGAAACCGTGTTTACCCGAACATGTTTTTTTACCGCATAATGATAACCAAAACTGCGGGTTATACTTTCGAGCAAAGCCTTGGCATCAGCCATTTCGTTGTAATCAGGAAAAACCCTTTGCGCCGCAATGTACGTGAGCGCCACCACGCTGCCCCATTCGTTGATAGCATCCAGCTTCATAGCGGTGGCAAGCAAACGGTGAAGGCTGGTGGCAGATATGTCAAGCGTTTTTTGGTTGAAGTCGTAATCAATTTCTGTATAATGTTTTCCCTTGCGAACATTTAAACTCATCCCTATTGAATGCAAAATGAAATCAACGCCTCCACCAAAATGCTCTTTTGCTTTAGTAAGCAGGTTAAGCATATCATCATTGCTGCTTACATCGCAGGGAATTACCGGTGCATTCACTTTTTCTGCCAGCTTATTTATTTCCCCCATACGCATGGCAACAGGCGCATTGGTCAATAAAATTTCTGCACCTTCTGCATGGCAAGCCAGCGCTGTTTTCCAGGCGATTGACTTTTCATTCAATGCTCCGAAGATGATCCCTTTTTTTCCCTTTAATAAATTGTAAGACATGATTTATTATTTACGATGTATGAAGTATGATGTACGATGTAAGAAAATTTCTTCCGGTAAAAATAATGCACTTAAAGTTTAAAGAAAAAATCTTTAGTTTCCCTCTCCACTTTGTGGAGAGGGGTTAGGGGTGAGGTTACGGTTTAAAGAAAAAATCTTTATATTGAAACAGCAAAAAACTCAGAAGTAAAATCAGTCCAAAGATCACAACCAAATTTGCGAGCATAAATAAAATAAAATGCGCAAAGGATTTCCGGGGATTTATTTTCTTCTTTAAAAATTCGTATATAAAATAAGCAGCGGCCATTGCAGCTACGGTTAAGAATAATATAAGTACTTTTTTTAGAAACAAAATACAATTGCTCAATTTGAAAATGTGAAAATAACGTAATAATAAATTTGCTATTCCTTTTTACTCCCCTTTAGGGGTTGGGGGTTTAATTTCCGATCATTTCTCTGGCGTTCTCAAAAGCTGCTGCAGTAGGTCTTTCGCCGCTTAACATTGTTGCGATGGCAGTTATTCTTTCATCCTGGTTAAGCAGTTTAATAGAAGTAACAATTTTATCACCTTTAATTTCTTTATAAACAAAATAATGTGCTGAGGCTTTGGCTGCAATTTGCGGCTGATGCGTTATTGCAATTACCTGGTGAGCATTGGAAAGGTCTTTCATAATAATACCTACCCGCCTTGCAGCCTCACCACTAATCCCTGTATCAATCTCATCAAAAATTAAAGTAGGCAGTTGAATACTTTTTGCTACCAAAGATTTTATGCTGAGCATCAAACGGCTTAATTCTCCGCCGCTGGCAACTTTTCGTAATGGTTCAAAGCGGTTACTTTTGCCTGCCTGTCCGGCAGGCAGGTTGGCATCAAATAAAAACTCAATAGCATCCTGTCCTAAAATATTTAATTCAATATTTTTTAACTCTACTTTTATTTTGGCATTAGGCATACCGATTTGCGCCAAAAGTTTGTTCACTTTTTCTTCAAAAGGCTTTATTTGTTTTTGTCTATTGACTGAAATTTTTTCTGCAATTTTTAATGACTGCTGATAATATTCGTTCACTTCCTTTTCTTTTTTAGCAATATTTTCTTCCAGGTTTAAGACAATATCTAATTTTTGTTGCAGCTCAATTTTAACTGCCAATAATTGCTCAGTTGTTTGAACATTATGTTTTTTTAAAAGCCTGTAACCCAATGCCAGTCTTTCATTCAGCGTATTTATTTTCTCCGCATTATATTTAACTGAAACATTTAAACGGTCAACCTCATCAGCAATATCCTGCAATTCAATTTGTACAGAATGCAACCTTTCTATCAAAGAAGTTATATCGTTATGAAAATTAGAAAGTGTTTGCAATTGGTTATTCAACGATTTTATTTGCTGAACAATTGGCTGTTCACTTTCCTGCAATTCAAAATAAATCTTAGTCAAAGTTGCTTTAATATTTTCTGCATTGCTCATCATTTTTAGATCCGCTTCAATTTCTTCCAACTCATTTTCCCTGAATCGAGCTTCGTCCAGCTCATCAAATAAAAATTTATGATAATCCAGTTCTTTATTTGCTGAAGATTGCTGCTGCTTCCATTCTTGCAATTGTTTTTTCTCAGCTAAATATTTTTTGAAGAGAGATTGATATTGAGCCAGATCATTTGCATGATTTGCCAATGCATCAATTACTTCCCTCTGAAAATCATTATCGCCCAATTCAAGTGTATCAAATTGCTGGTGTAAGTCAACCAGCAGCGAAGACAATTGTTTTAACTGGTTTAGATTAACCGGCGTATCATTTATAAAAGCTCTTGATTTTCCGTTGGGAGAAATTTCTCTTCTTATTACAATTTCATCATCGGCATCAAAGTCATTATCTTTTAAATAATCTTTTACCAATGAATGCTGTGTTTTAAAAACTCCTTCAATAAAGCATTTCTTTTCTTTTTGTAGTAAGACAGAAGTGTCTGCCCTTTCGCCAAGAATCAAGCTGAGTGCGCCCATAAGGATACTTTTACCGGCACCGGTTTCCCCGGTAATAATATTCAACCTATCAGAAAAATTAATCTCAATCTCAGTAATGATTGCATAATTCTGTATAGAAAGCTGTTGCAGCATTTAAAGCAAATTACAATAAAATAAGTCAATAAGTCATTGGTCATTAAGTCATTTAATAAAAGCATTTAAATAAAAAACCGTCAGATGGAGACCATCAGACGGTTAATAATATTCTTCTAACTCCCCTTTAGGGGATGGGGGTTTACTTATTTTACTTCTACTGCATTGTTCAAACCATCATCTACTAATATCCGTCCGCAGTTTTCGCAAACAATAATTTTTTTACGCTGCTTTATTTCACTTTGCTTTTGCGGAGGAATTGCATTAAAACAACCGCCACATGCATCTCTTTCTACAGGCACAACAGCAAGCCCGTTACGATAATTTTTACGAATGCGATCATAACTCACCAATAATCTTTCATCTACATTTTCTCTTGCTGCTTTAGCTAATTTGTTATAATGCTTTTCCTCTTTGTCAGTTTCAGCAATAATCTTTTCAAGCTCACCTTTTTTACCTTTTAAATTAGTTTCTTTTGTTGAAACTGCTTTCTTTGCTACCTCAAGCTGCTTGCCCTTTTCAGCAATATCTTCTGTTGCGTCTTTAATGTGCTTTTCAGCAAGCTTTACTTCCAGTGTCTGCATCTCAATTTCTTTATTAATTGCTTCAAACTCACGGTTATTTTTTACATTGTCGCTTTGCTTCTCATACTTTTTTATCAAATCCTGTGATTCTTTTATTGCGGCTTTCTTTTGCTCAATAAATTGCTGCATTCCGTTTATCTCTTCTTCAATACGATTTTGGCGTGCATGCAAGCCTTCAATTTCATCTTCCAGGTCACTAACCTCAATTGGTAATTCACCTTTTAAAACCTGCAGATTATCTATCTTACTATCAACTTTTTGAAGTTTTATTACTGATGATAATTTTTCTTCAACCGAATAATCTTTTACTGTAGCCATATTTTTATTTATGATTTTGTGATTTACGATTGCGGATGTAATCCTTACAAAAAATAATTAACAGGATTGGTATTTACTTCCGTTTTTCGGACGGCAAAGTTAGGGTATTTTTCCCTTAAAATATCATATAAAAGGTCAATAGTGAACTGTTCGCTCTCGTAATGCCCGATATCTATTAAAAGCATATCCTCTGCATCAAAAAATTCATGGTATTTAATGTCAGACGTAATATAAACGTCTGCCCTATTTGATAAGGCAACGGGAATAAGAAAGCTCCCGGCACCACCGCAAACTGCAACCTTCTTAATTTGTTTGCCCAATAATTTTGTATGGCGAATTGCCTGCAAATTAAATGCGGTTTTAATTTTTTGTAAGAATTCATTTTCACCAACCGCGTTTTCTAATTCTCCAATCAAACCGCTGCCCACATCAGAAAGATAATTTCCTAAAGAAATAATATCATAAGCCACTTCTTCATACGGATGAGCTTCTATCATGGCCCGGATTATTTTTTGTTCCAGGTAACCGGGAAAAATCACTTCAATTTTCATTTCCTTTTCTTCATGGCGTTTACCAATTTCTCCTACAAAAGGATCAGCGCCTTCTTCCGGCTTAAACGTGCCTGTGCCCTCTGTATTAAAACTGCATTCGCTGTATTTACCCAATTGCCCGGCGCCTGCGGCGAATAAAGCTTTTCGTAAATCTTCGGCATTATCCAGCGGAGCAAACGTTATTAATTTCTTTAAGATCTGTTCTTTAGGTTGTAGCATCTGCAGGTTTTGCAGCGCTATCCGTTCCGCAATTTTATTATTCACGCCTTTTTTTACATTATCAAGGTTGGTATGGATGGCATAAATAGCAATATCATTTTTTATTGCTTTAAGAATTGTTCTTTCAACATAATTCTTCCCGTTGAGTTTTTTTAATCCTCTAAAAATGATGGGATGATGTGCTACAACCAGATTACAATTTTTGCTGATGGCCTCATCTACAACCGCTTCGGTGGCATCAAGGGTGGTTATTACCCCGTTACATTCAGAGGAACCTTCACCTACAATAAGCCCGGCATTATCATAACTTTCCTGCAAATACACAGGGGCAAATGTTTCAAGATGTTGTATAATTTCATCAATAATCATTTTGTATATTTAAGAAGTTTCAATTTTTTTTAATAACTATCAAATTTCAATAAAACATTCCTGAATAGAAATTTATTTTTAAAATTGGAGTAAATATGTAAATTGTTAAATTACCCTGATCAAACGCTTACAATACATGCCTGATTTCGATACATCTAATACGCTCTTTCAACTGGCGGCTGATATGGTTAATCACAGCTCCCAAAATATTTTTCTCACCGGCAAAGCAGGCACAGGAAAAACTACTTTTCTAAAATATATAAAAGAAAGCTGCGGAAAGCAAACGGCAGTAATTGCACCAACAGGTGTTGCAGCAATTAATGCAGGCGGCACAACTATCCATTCTTTTTTTCAGTTACCATTTTCACCTTTTGTTCCGGGGCAAGGTTCCTCTAACTCAAACAATGCTGCTGAAGTAATTACCAAACACAGTTTATTAGGAAGGATAAGACTGAATAATGAAAAGCGAAAAGTTTTACAATCACTGGAGCTTCTTATTATTGATGAGATAAGCATGGTGCGTTGCGATATGCTTGATGCAATTGATACAGTATTGCGTCATTTTCGAAGCCGTTACAGCGAACCTTTTGGTGGCGTACAATTATTAATGATTGGCGATATGCATCAATTGCCGCCTGTTATAACTGACAGTGAATGGAAAATTCTTTCGCAATTTTACACAAGCCCATATTTTTTCAGCAGCAGGGTTATACAGGAAAATTCTCCTGCTTTTATTTCTTTTGAAAAAATTTACCGCCAAAGCGATGAACAATTTATTCAATTGCTAAATCAGGTTCGTAATAATGAACTGGATGAAGTAACTATCCGGTTATTGCATAAACGCTATCAGCCTGAATTCAACTCTGCAAAAGAAGATGGTTATATTATTCTCACCACTCATAATTATAAGGCTGATGCTATAAACAATACTGAATTAAATAAGCTAAACACACCATTATATTCTTTTAAAGCAATTATAGATGGGGATTTTTTTGAGAAATCTTTTCCTGCAGATGAAGTGCTGCAATTGAAAGAAGGTGCGCAGGTGATGTTCATCAAAAATGATTCAGAAAAAATACGCAGGTATTATAATGGTAAGATAGGAGCGGTAATAAAAATTGATGAAGAAAATATTTATGTTGAATGTAAAAATGAGACTGAATCTATAGAAGTAAGTAAAGAGAAATGGGAAAACATCCGCTACACTTTTGATAAATCAACTCAGCAATTAAAAGAAGAAGTGATTGGCTCATTCACTCAATTTCCCTTGCGGCTTGCATGGGCAATAACCATTCACAAAAGCCAGGGATTAACTTTTGAAAAGGCTATCATTGATGCAGGCGCTGCATTTGCGCCGGGGCAGGTATACGTTGCATTGAGCCGCTGTACACATCTTGAAGGATTGGTCTTACACAGCCGTATAAATCAAAATAGCATTAAAAACGATGAGCGGATAACCGAATTTTCTCAAAACAACAACTCATTATCACAATTAGAAAATAAACTGTTGCAGGCAAAACATAATTACCAGCAAAGTTTGTTATTAGCTTTATTCGATTTTTTATTAATGATAAAAATGAGTGAAGAATTGCTTTCGATTTTAAATCAAAATGCAACTTCTTTTAATGCAGAAGCATTATCGTGGACAGAAAACCTTCTTACAAATTTTAAAATGCTGCAGGAAGTTTCTCAAAAATTTCATCCGCACCTGCAGGAATTTTTTCAACAACCAATTCTTCCGCACGAAAATTCAGCTCTACAAAACAGGATAAAAGCAGCAGCAATATATTTTTATTCAGAATTAGACAAGCAATTACATTTTTTACAACAATGCCCTGCTGTTACTGACAGCCGTATTCTTGCTAAACAATACAATGAAACGCTTTTTGAAATATACTCGTTGCTCGCAGAAAAGAAATTCATGTTTGAGTTTTGCAAAGTTGGTTTTGATGCGCCTGCATGGCATCAAAAGAAAAAAGAATTTAGACTGCCTTCATTTACTGTAAATGCTTATGCAGGAGCATCTTCTTATAAAACAACTGATAGCCCCCACCCCGCTTTGCATCAGCAGTTACGAAGGTTAAGAGATGATATTTGTGCAAAAAAACAGCAGCCGATATATATGGTGGCAGGAAGTGTTACGCTAAATGAAATGGCAACTTTTCTTCCTCAGAATATTGAAGAGCTTGCAAAGATCAGTGGCTTTGGAAAAGTAAAGCTGGATGTTTATGGTAATCAGTTTGTAAATATTATAAAACAATACTGTGAACAGCATAAACTCAATTCACTTATCCATGAAAAAATCCCAAAACGACAGCGAAAGGAAAAAGGTGAAGCAAAGGCCGATACAAAATATGAAACCTACAAATTGTATAAAGAAGGAAGGTCAGTAAATGAAATTGCTTCGATAAGAAATTTTGCCCCGCAAACCATTGAAGGACATCTTGCATATTATGTTAGAAAAGGAGAAATTAAAATTGATGAGCTGGTAAGCCGCGAAAAGCAGTTATTAATAGAGCCTGCAATTAAAAATTTTGCAGGAGGTTCTATTACCCCCATTAAAGAACAATTAGGCAATGAAATAAGCTTTGGAGAAATAAGGCTGGTAATGGCATGGAGAGAGTTTCAAAAAGAAAAAGAAAAAACTATTGAATCATCATAATCTATATATGCAGCGTTGCCTTCAACTGGCAAAACTTGCAGCAGGTAATGTTGCACCAAATCCAATGGTGGGTGCAGTTTTGGTGTATAATGAAAAGATAGTCGGGGAAGGCTATCATAAAAAATTTGGTGAAGCCCATGCTGAAGTCAACTGTATTAATAATGTAAAAGATGAAGACAGAAATTTTATTAAGAAAAGCACATTGTATGTTTCACTTGAGCCCTGTTCTCATTTTGGTAAAACGCCGCCTTGTACAGATCTGATCATAAAAAATAAAATTCCTAAAGTTGTAATCGGTTGTAAAGATGTTTATACAGAAGTGGACGGGAAAGGGATTAAAAAATTACAAGATGCCGGTATAGAAGTTATCACAGGGGTTTTGGAAAAAGAATGTGTTGAACTAAATAAACGTTTTTTTACTTTTCATCAACAACAGCGACCCTATATAATTTTAAAATGGGCTGAAAGTGCGAATGTAAAAATTTCCTCACCCCCAACCCCTCTCCACAAGTGGAGAGGGGAGCCCTTGCCCCAACCTTCTCCACAAGTGGGAAGTGAGTTATATGCAAGAACTTTTATCAGCAATGAATTCACTAACAGGTTAGTGCATAAATGGAGAAGTGAAGAAGCTGCTATTTTAATTGGTACCAATACAGCTTTGCAGGATGATCCTTCGCTGACAACAAGATTATGGCATGGAAATAATCCTGTTCGTTTGGTTATAGATATAAATCTGCGATTGCCTTCTAATTTAAAAATATTTAATAAAGAAACTAAGACGATCATCTTCAACAAACAAAAACATGAAGAAGATGGAAATCTTATTTTTTATAAGATTAAAGAAGAAGGCTTGTTAACACAAATGATGAAGGCAATATACGAATTGCAAATTCAAAGTGTATTAGTGGAAGGCGGTGCAATATTGCTTCAATCCTTTATTGATGCAGGTTTATGGAATGAAGCAAGGATAATACGCAATGAGGAATTGATAATTATCAATGGTATCAATTCACCAGAGTTAAAGAATGCTCTTCTTCAAAAACAGGAAAAATATTTTACAGATACCATCAGTTATTTTCTGTCTTCTTCTTAATTAATCTCAACATTTCGGGCAGATATTTATTCAATAAGAAAAGCCATGCTTTAAGAACGATTTTCCGCAATATATCATTCTTTAATAACATGGCTTTTTCTCTAAACCCTTATTAGCTTAATGTCTTCTCATCTAAACTGCTGTACGAACATTTCTTTGGCAGTTCCACATATCTACAATACCAAATTTTTTATTTTTTGCAGTTGTTGGTTGCAGATTTATATTAGTTGCTAACGTTTCTTTTACTTCTGTTACAAGTTGTTTTAAACTTTCCTCTTCTATTTGTACAACAGAAGGCATTACATTACTGGTCATAAAATCGAATTTAAATTTTAGAAAAATTTTCGCAGTTCGAGCCTTTGCAGAATATCTGTGGTGGCTACTGAGATCGTTATTTAACGATACTTTTCAGTGAAGAATGATCATCTTTTTTGAATTGCGGTGCAAAAGTACAACACAATCGTTTCGGAACATAATTTAATGTGTATTATTGACACAATCATGACATAAGCGGTAATAACTAGCAGTTCAATGGTAAATAAAAATTTGGTGGCAAAAAAAATAAAAATTATTATTCTTAAAATCATATTTTTCAGTAATGAGTAAGAAAAATTATACAGAAATTCCTGTTCGTCTAAATGCAATAGGACATTTAGAAGTGGATGTAAATATTGATGGCATTATAACAAATTTTTTAATTGATACCGGCGCAAGCAATACAGTTATCGATTTAAATTATGCTACAAATAATCTGATGGAGTTTGCATCAATGAAAGAAAAGGGTGGTGGAGTTGGCACTTCGCAAATGAGCCTGTTTCGCAAAAAAGTAAAATTATTTAAGATCAATAATTTTGAAATACCATCATTCGATCTTTATGCGGCAGATTTCCAGCATGTAAAAGATTCACTTGCAAAGAAAGGAATTACAGAGCCTTGCAATGGAGTTATTGGCGCAGATATTTTAATAAAATATGAGGCGGTGATTGATTATGCAAAGCAGAGTTTATATTTAAAATCACTTCTCAATAATTGATTTTATTTAACTCCCACTCACCTCCAGCACTTCACTAACTTCTGTTGCTGGCATCTCGGCATTACGCATGGCAATTCCTCTCGTGGCATTAGCAGCAAAATCAATAAAAGCCTGCTTACTTATTATATCATCACTCATCATAACAGGAACACCTGAGTCGCCGCCTTCACGAATGCTTTGCACTAAAGGTATTTCTCCCAGAAAAGGAATATCATATTCATCAGCTAGTTTTTTACCGCCTTCTTTTCCAAAGATGTAATATTTATTATTTGGTAATTCTGTCCCGCCTTGGGGCGGGATAAAATAACTCATATTCTCTACAAGCCCTATCACAGGCACTTTAATCTGTGCCTGGTTAAACATTGCAATTCCTTTTTTTGCATCAGCAAGCGCAACCAATTGCGGTGTAGTAACAATAATTACACCCGTAACCGGAACTGTTTGAACAATGGTTAAATGAATATCGCCTGTGCCAGGTGGCATATCTATCACTAAATAATCCAGTTCACCCCAATCCACATCACTAACAAATTGCCTGATAGCGCTGCTCACCATTGGTCCCCGCCAAACCACTGCCTGTTTTTCATCAACCAGTAAACCAATGCTCATCAGTTTAATTCCGTAGCGCTCCAAAGGAACTATCAAACCTTTGCCGCCTTCGCCTTCTTTCATCATTGGTCTTTCACCACGAACACCAAACATTATATGCACACTGGGTCCGTAAATATCTGCATCCATCAAGCCAACCTTTGCTCCGCTATCAGCCAGCGCCAGCGCAAGATTACTTGCAACAGTGCTTTTGCCAACACCACCTTTACCACTTACCACTGCAATAATATTTTTCACCCCGCTTAAAATATTTTTATCTTTTCTTAGTGTTGTTGTATTTGATGTAAAATTCACCGTAACAATTGCTTCTTTATTCACTAATATTTTTACAGCATTCTCACAGGCATTCCTTATCAGGTCCTTCATGGGACAGGCAGGCGTAGTAAGCACCACAGTGAATGAAACATTATTATCATTAATAACAATATCCTTCACCATATTTAATGTCACAAGGTCTTTACCCAGATCAGGCTCTTGTACATTACCAAGCGCTTTTAAAATATCTTCCTGCGTCATCGTTCAATTATTTGTTAAAAACATTTACAATCCGCAAATTTAAACAATGATGCCCTTACTTTGTTTTAATATTATTGAGCCGGCTGTATAGTTTCATGGTTCCGCAATTGCGGGATTGTGTCATTCACTTGTACCGCATACCAATAGTGATCTTTTATAAAAATTATTTTAAAAACATTTAATCCCCCTTTAGGGGATAGGGATTATGAAAAAAAATTTACTCTTATTTATCACAGCATTTTTTATTCTCCCTTTTATTGCAAAAGCACAGTTTGAATCATTTAAAGATTCTGTGGTTCAATTGTATGGCGTTGTTATGACGGCTGACAGTCTTAAAGCAATTCCATATGTAAGTGTTGTTGTAAAAGGACAAAACCGCGGAACTATCACAAATGAACAAGGTGTTTTTTCTATTGTAGTTTTAAAAGGCGACCAGATAGAATTTACCAGCATTGGTTATAAACCAAAAGTTGCTTTAATTCCTAAAAATTTAGAAGGAAATCAACACAGTATGATCCAGCTTTTGGTACAGGATACAATCTATCTTCCTGCGACTATAATTAAGCGACGCCCCACGAGAGAGCAGTTTGAAAGAGATTTTGTAACCACAAAAGTTCCCGATGATAACCAGGAGGTTGCAAGAAAGAATACAAATGCAGCAACATTATCAGCAATGGAAAGAATACTTCCTCAAGATGGACGTGAGGCAAGTAATTATTATTTAAAGCAAACTGCCATTAAGAGTTATTATGCCGGTCAGCTTCCACCTCAAAACATATTTAATCCCTTAGCCTGGGCAGAGTTTATCAAAGCATGGAAGAGAGGAGATTTTAAAAAGCATTAGTCCGTCTGAACTGGGATTTTTGGGATTAATGGGATTCTCAGGATACATTACTTTGAATTAGTTTTTATTTTCCTTGATAAGCTTTTAAATTGCATCTTACATTTGTTAAGGGATTATAAAGAAAAAATGACTTACACTTTTCTCATTAATCCTGTAATCCTAAAAATCATGGTTCAGACAATTTCCCATTAATCCTAAAAATCTCAAAAATCATGGTTCAGACAATTCAGACAATCGCTGTTATCGGTGCAGGCACAATGGGAAACGGTATTGCGCATGTTTTTGCTCAAAATGGTTTTAAGGTTGACCTTATAGATGTATCGCAGCAGCAGCTTGATAAAGCGCTAGCCACTATCTCAAAAAATCTTGACAGCCAATTATCAAAAGGAACAATTACAGAGGAAGCAAAACTATCGTGCTTACAAAATATAATTACAAATACTTCTTTAGCTGCGGGTGTAAAAAATGCACAGCTTATTGTAGAAACAGCCACAGAAAATGTTGATCTTAAATTAAAAATTTTTAAAGAAATTGATGAGGCGGCACCTGCTGATTGTATTCTGGCTACAAACACTTCTTCCATCTCTATAACAAAAATTGCAGCCGTAACAAAAAGACCTTCACAAGTAATTGGTATGCACTTTATGAATCCTGTGCCGGTAATGAAATTGGTAGAAGTAATAAACGGGTATGCAACCGCTAAAGAAGTAACCCAAACAATTATTGATCTGTGCAAAAAATTAGGTAAGGTTCCCTGTGAGGTAAATGATTATCCCGGTTTTATAGCCAACCGCATTTTAATGCCAATGATAAACGAAGCCATTTATAGTTTGTATGAAGGTGTTGCCGGTGTGGAAGAAATTGATACAGTGATGAAACTTGGAATGGCACATCCAATGGGACCATTACAATTAGCTGATTTTATTGGACTGGATGTTTGCCATTCAATTTTAAAAGTGCTGCAGGATGGTTTTGGAAATCCCAAATATGCGCCATGTCCATTACTCTCAAACATGGTGGCAGCGGGCTTTTTAGGCGTTAAGAGTGGAGAAGGTTTTTATAAGTATGATACAGGAAGTAAAGATTTGGTGGTGAGTGAAAGATTTAGGTCTTGAGATGAATTGCAAAAGTTCGTAGGTACACAAAAAGCTTTTTTATTTTATTATGGAAAATAAGACAATTCGCAAAGAAGCGCTTAATTGGTTCCTGTCAAAATTTGAAACTAAAAGTGTTGAAATTTACACTTCCAAATTTTACACACCGAAAGAATCCTAGAGCAATTCCAGAGTTTGGTTTTTCCAGATACCGTTAGATGTAATTTATTCACCAGTGGCAAAGAAAATCCATTTGATCTGCGAAAATCATTTGAAAGGTGAACCGTTCATTTATCTTAAGGTAAGCTCTTTATTTTTTTTAAAAAATTTAAGCTCATTTGATGTTGATCAAAAGGAAAAAGTAGCAAGAATTTATCTTTCAGCAGAGGCAGTTAATATGTTTACAGAAGTAAGAGGTAAGGGTAAAGTTGAATTTAAAGCGTTCCGCATAATCTAATCCATTTCTACCTTATTTCTACTGACTCAATAAGTCGAGAAGTTCCAAAATTCTATTAATCAAGATTCAGACAATTTTCCCTCCGCATCTTTAATCTTCTTACCTATTTGCTCTGTAAGTATATGCCAGAACATTACAAAGTCTGAGCCCAGGCTATAGAATGGATATGTAAAAGTTGCAGGTTTATTCTTCTCAAAAAAGAAATGACCAAACCATGCAAAGCCATAGCCAACAACAGGGATGAGTACAAGCAATATCCATCTTCCCGTAATTATTCCTGCCACCAGGCAGGCAAGCAACAAAAGTGTTCCTATAAAATGAAGAGAGCGGCTGGTAGCATTTCTATGCTCAGTAAGATAATAGGGATAAAAGCTCCAGAATGTTTTGTATTTTTTTTCAGCCATAAATAAATGTAATAAAAAATTAAGCAACAACTGTGTGGAGTCCTTTTAGATTATTACATTTTAGTTCCGTAGGAACGCTATATTTCGCACCGATGGGGCTTTGAAGTTTAGGATGTATATTTTTCTACTAATATTTTACCCCTCTGGGGTGCCAAAAAAATATCTCAGCCAACGGATTAAATAACTTTTATCTCTACTCCTTTTAATTCTTTTAAAGAATACATAACTTCTGCCTCCCGGTTTTTAGGCACGCCGATTTTCAAAATGCAAAACAACTGCATCTCCTGTTGCAGGATCGTACAATTAAATTGTTTTATAATTGTCATTACCTTGTTCATCTGTGTATAATCAAATTCAAGAGAATAGATTATTTCAATTTGCTTTTGAACGATTGGCGTAAGCTGCAAAGCCAGTGAGGTAGCGGTTTTATACGCATTGATTAAACCGGGAACGCCTAACAACGTGCCTCCAAAATACCTTACCACAATCACCGCAACATTAATAATAGATTTTGAATCTATTTGACCGAGTATAGGTTTACCGGCAGTGCCCGTAGGCTCACCATCATCACTTACCCTGAAACTATTTCCATCTGATCCGATCCGGTAAGCAAAGCAATGATGTACAGCTTTTGGATGTTCTTTTTTTAATTCCTGCAATCTTTTTTTAAAGTCGGCAGTATTTAAAACAGGAAAAGCATAGGCAATAAATTTACTGCCACGATCTTTAAATTCAGCCTGCGATGGCTTCTCAATCGTAAAATAATGATCCATAAATTTCAATGGCGGCAAATGTATGCATTACCAAGATGAATAGAGCAATACTTACCTCTGACATTAGGGTTGATAAGTTATATTTGCAGCTCTTGGAATAAGCCGAAAAATCAGCAAAGATGCATTATAAAAATACATTGGAATTTGCCAGGGAAATGGATGGCAGTGATCCGCTCAAAGATTTCAGAGATAAATTTTATATTCCAATCATCAACGGAAAACAATGCATTTACTTTGTTGGAAATTCTCTCGGGCTGCAGCCAAAAACCACGCAGGATTATATTTATAATGAATTAGAGAACTGGGCAAACTATGGTGTAGAGGCGCATTTTCATGCAAAAATTCCATGGGTAGATTATCATGATATTTTTGTTGAGCCGCTTTCCAAAATTGTTGGGTGCCTGCTACGGGAAGTTGTAGTGATGAATCATCTTACTGTAAATCTTCATTTACTATTAACTACATTTTATCGCCCAACAAAAGAGCGTTACAAAATAATTTGTGAAGCAAAAGCATTTCCTTCTGACCAATATGCATTGGAGTCTCAGGTTAAATTACATGCCTGCCTGCCGGACAGGCAGGGCTTGGATCCCGACAATGCAATTATAGAAGTTGCACCACGGGAAGGAGAATATAATATCAGGACAGAAGATATTGTACAAACAATTAATAAGTATGCAAACGAAGTTGCCGTAGTTCTTTTTGGCGGCATAAATTATTATTCGGGTAAAGTGTTCGACATGAAAGCGATTACCGAGGCTGCCCACAAAGTTGGCGCTTATTGCGGCTTTGATCTTGCGCATGCAGCAGGCAATATTGAATTACATCTTCATGATTGGGATGTTGATTTTGCATGCTGGTGTTCTTACAAATATCTTAACTCCGGTCCTGGTAATATTGCCGGAGCTTATATTCATCAACGCTTTATTACAGATGTCTCATTACCCCGATTGGCAGGCTGGTGGGGATATGACAAAGAGAACCGTTTTAAAATGGAAAAGAATTTTAAGCCTATACCAACAGCAGAAGGATGGCAATTAAGTAATTCACCCATCATCAGTATGGCTGCGCACAAAGCTGCACTTGATATTTTTGAAGAAGCAGGAATGGAAAATCTACTAAAGAAATCGAAATTGCTTACCGGTTATTTATTATTTATTCTTGATGAAATAAATGCGAATTCCAATAAAAAAGTTGGGGAAATTATCACACCAAAAAATGAAGAAGAAAGAGGTTGCCAGGTTTCCATTTTAATGTTACAAAAAGGAAAGGAAGTTTTTAACGCTTTAAAAAAGCATGGCGTACTGAGCGATTGGAGAGAGCCTGATGTTATTCGTGTTGCACCTGTTCCTTTGTACAATACTTTTGAAGATGTTTATCAATTCGGACAGATTTTAAAATACCTCATAGAAAATGTACAAGCTTAAATATTTTACTGAAGAAGATAATGAGAAGGTGATTGCATTTATGGAAGAAAACTCTTTTGCACTTATAACTGGTATGGGTGACGAATATCCAGTAGCAACGCAGGTTCCACTGGATATTAAAATTGAAAATGATAAAATATTTTTAACAGGGCATATGATGAAAAATACAGATCATCATAAAGCATTTTTAAAAAATGAAAATGTACTGGCGATATTTAGCGGTCCGCATTGCCATGTAAGTGCAAGCTGGTATCCCAATCCGGTTCAGGCTTCTACATGGAATTATATGTCAGTACATGCCAAAGGCAAAATTCGTTTTGGTGATGAAGCACAAACCAAAAAAATTGTTGAAGGGCTCACTAATAAATATGAAAAGCCTGATAGTCCTGCTGCATTTAGCAAGTTATCAAATGAATATGTTGACAGGTTGGTGAAAGCAATTATTGCATTTACGATTGAAGTGGAAACTTTAGATAATGTTTTTAAACTCAGCCAAAATCATGATGAAGAAACAAGACAAAGTATCATAGAGCATCTTCGTAAAAATGGCAGTGACAATGAAAAAGCAATTGCTGAAGAAATGGAACAACGGCTCACAATGCCAAAACAATATAAATGACAAGAGAACAATTAATAAAAGAAATTTTTTCAAAAAGATCTTACCTGTGTGTTGGGTTAGATACAGACATTGCCAAAATTCCAAAGTATTTACAATCACATCCTGACGCCATTTTTGAATTCAACAAACAGATAATTGATGCAACAAAAAATCTCTGCGTTTCCTATAAAATAAATACTGCATTTTACGAAGCCATGGGAATGAAAGGATGGGAAGCGATGGAGAAAACGGTGAACTATATTCCCGATACTCATTTCAAAATTGCTGATGCCAAGCGCGGAGATATAGGCAATACTTCTTCTCAATATGCAAAAGCATTTTTTGAAACATTAAATTTTGATGCCATTACAGTTGCACCGTATATGGGAGAAGACAGCATCAAACCTTTTTTAGAATATGAAAATAAATGGACAATACTTTTGGCGTTAACTTCTAATTCCGGCGCTGCAGATTTTGAATTGAAAAAAGTTATTACAGAAATTGAAGAACTGGAAGAAGAAATTCATATCACGAAACAACAAACCAGTTATTTGTATGAAACCGTTTTGCAAACCGCAGTCAAATGGGGAACACCAGGTAATTTAATGTTTGTAATTGGCGCAACACAAGCTGATCAACTGGTTAACATTCGGGAAATTATTCCGGATAATTTTTTATTAGTTCCGGGTGTAGGTTTTCAGGGTGGAAGTTTAGAAGAAGTATCTAAGTATGGAATGACAAAGGATTGCGGGCTTTTAGTAAATGTTTCCCGGGCAATTATTTATGCAGGTGAAAAAGAAAATTTTGCTGAAGAGGCAAGAGCAATTGCATTGCAATATCAACAGGAGATGAAATTTTATCTTCAGGGTATAAACTAACAAAAATAACTTTGCTAAACTTTGCGATTACTTAGCGTTCTTTGCGTTACTAAAAAAAATGATGATTATAATTATAATGTACAAGAGTGCGACGCCACTGAAGCTGATTAGAATTAATACTGCCGGCTACATAAAATAAAACCATAATTTTTAAAAATGGCACAAGATCTTTTTCAATCTCCCGATTATTTTTTGGTGGATGAATTGCTTTCAGACGAACATAAACTGGTGAGGGAAACGGTTCGTAATTATGTGAAGAAAGAAATCTCGCCGATCATTGAAGACTATGCACAGCGTGCCGAATTTCCACTGCAGATCGTAAAACAATTGGGTGATCTTGGATGCTTTGGACCTACAATTCCGCAGGAGTATGGTGGCGGCGGACTGGATTATATTTCCTATGGCTTAATGATGCAGGAATTGGAAAGAGGCGACAGTAGTGTTCGTTCCACTGCATCCGTACAGGGCTCATTGGTTATGTTTCCAATCTATCAATACGGCAGTGAAGAACAAAGAAAAAAATATTTACCAAAACTTGCCAGTGGCGAATGGTTAGGATGTTTTGGATTAACCGAACCAAATTATGGAAGTGATCCTTCGGGCATGTTATCTAATTTTAAACCTGCCCGACGGTCAGGCGGGGATGCAGGAGATCATGTAATTTTAAACGGAAGTAAAATGTGGATCAGCAATGCACCGTTTTCGCAGGTAGCTGTTGTTTGGGCAAAAGATGAAAGTGGTGAAATAAAAGGATTGATTGTAGAAAGAGAAATGGAGGGTTTTACCACACCAACAACACATGGCAAATGGAGCCTGCGTGCAAGTGCAACAGGTGAATTGGTTTTTGATAATGTAAAAGTTCCCAAAGAAAATATTTTTCCTAATGTAAAAGGATTGAAAGGTCCGCTGGGTTGTTTAACCAAAGCACGCTATGGCATTGCATGGGGAACAATTGGCGCTGCAATGGATTGTTATGACACTGCTTTGCGATATTCAAAAGAAAGAATTCAGTTTGATAAACCGATTGGCGGTTTTCAGTTGCAACAAAAAAAACTGGCAGAGATGATAACTGAGATCACCAAAGCACAATTACTGAACTGGCGGCTTGGAGTTTTAATGAATGAAGGAAAAGCAACTCCTCAACAGGTTAGCATGGCAAAAAGAAATTCATGTGAGGTAGCCACAAATATTGCAAGAGATGCCCGCCAAATGTTAGGCGGGATGGGCATTACAGGCGAATACTCAATCATGCGCCACATGATGAATTTAGAAAGTGTTATCACTTACGAAGGCACTCATGATATTCATTTATTGATAACCGGGATGGAT
>JADGPX010000220.1 GCA_017882215.1 Chitinophagaceae bacterium
CCAAATATTCTTGCAATGCTTCCCTGTGTGCCGGATAACGTTTGCGTTTTTTCATACAGTGTAACTTTATCCGGTGCATCCCACACAACAGTTAATCCATGCAACTCCATCGGAAGATGTACTTCATAAGGTATCTCATATTCCGCTTCTATTTTAACGGGCGCATTCTTCCATGCGTCTGCCTCTCCGCGTACATAATCCTTGTAAGAATTTCCTTCAAGCGGCTTTGCATTTTTTATTTCTTCACGAAGATCTGTATGGTGTTCTTCTTTTTGATATTGCGCTTTCACCAATGATGCTGCATACACTGCTCTTTCAAATGTATCGGCAACAACAATGGCAATAGGTTGGCCATTGAAACGAACAAGATTATTTTCAAATGGTTTAAATCCTTTACGGATCGGGGGAAGCGTATCTGCATCTTTTGGCGGCTCATAACCTGATAGCTTTTGCAGATTAAGATGACTGATAACACCAATCACACCGGGTGCACGCTCTGCGCTTTTTGTATCAAGAGTAGTGATAGTTCCTTTGGCAATGGTACTTCCAACCAGTACCCCATAAGCAAGGTTAGGTAAATTATATTCGTAAGCATATTGTGCAGCACCCGTAACCTTCGCCTTGCCATCTACCCTGTCAATTTCATCAGTAAAAAATCCCATATAAAAAATTTTATGTTATACCGGAAACTTTTTTTAAAGTTTCTACAATTGTATTCGGAGCAAGTCTCAATTTAAAATTATTATGCTCATATGCCTTTGCATCTTTCATCGCAATTGTTGCTGCCTGTTTAAAATTTTCAAGAGAAATAGTTTTTCCTTTTAAGAAATTTTCTGCAGCAGTTAATCTCCATGGTTTATGTGCCACTCCTCCCATTGCAAGCCTTGCATTTACAATTGTATTTCCTTTTATATCCAATGCTGCCGCAACAGAAACCAATGCAAATGCATAGGAAGCACGGTCACGGATCTTTACATACAAAGAGTTTTTTGTGAATACATCATTGTCGGGAACTTCAATGGCAGTGATCATCTCACCTCTTTGAAGGTTATTATCTTTTTCCGGATTATTTCCAGGCAGGCGATGAAAATCTGCAAAAGGAATTCTGCGATCTCCTTTGCTGCTACTTATTACAACGGTTGCATCCAATGCAGTTAATGCAACACACATATCACTTGGATGTACAGCAATGCATTTATCCGAAGCGCCAAAAATTGCATGCATGCGGTTGTATCCTTTTATAGCGCCGCACCCACTTCCGGGCTGGCGCTTATTACAAGGCATGGTAAGATCATAAAAATAAGTACAACGGGTACGTTGCATCATGTTGCCGCCAACGGTTGCCATGTTACGCAATTGCGGTGATGCACCTGCCTTTAATGCCTGTGAAAGCAATGGAAGTTTTTTAGTGATGAGTTCATGTTCTGCCACATCACTGTTTAATGCCAACGCACCAATGCGGATAAATCCTTTTTGCTGCTCAATATTTTTTAATGGAAGATTTGTAATGTCAATTAATTTTTCAGGAGAGACTACTCCTCTTTTCATCAGGTCAACAAGGTTTGTCCCTCCTGCAATAAATTGTGATGAAGCATCTTTGTTCAATGCATCGATTGCAGCTTTTTGTGTGGATGGCTTTACATAATCAAAGTTGATCATAATGGTCCTCCTTTTTGTTTTACTTCCATGATCGCATCAACGATATTTGGATAGGCACCACAACGGCAAATATTTCCACTCATGTTTTGGCGGATATCATCTTCATTATTTGCGTGCCCTTCATTAACACAGGCAATCGCAGACATGATCTGGCCCGGCGTACAATATCCGCACTGGAATCCGTCATGCTTAATAAATGCCTGCTGCATGGGATGTAAATTGTCTCCATCTGCCAAACCTTCAATTGTCCTGATTTTTTTTCCATCCTGCATAATTGCCAAACTCAAACAGGATAAAACTCTTTTGCCATTTACATGAACAGTGCATGCACCGCATTGCCCGTAATCACATCCTTTTTTAGAACCGGTAAGATGTAGCTGTTCACGCAACAGGTCAAGTAATGTAACACGTGGCTCAACACTGAGCTCATGTTGAATGCCATTCACTTCAATTTTCAGAGATTGTTTTTCGAAAAGTGCAGAAGCTTTCTCATCAAGATTACCATCGGCGGCCTTAATTAACGAAGGTGGTGCTAATGCAAGAGCGGTTAGGGCAGATGATTGTTTCAGAAATTTTCTGCGTGCATTATGTAAGGATTCATCTTTAATGAAAGCTTTTTCCTGACTCATACATCAAGTTTATTTTCAAAAAGTAAATTACGCATTTTATTGATAATTTTAAGAAGTTGAACCAAAAGATTAAACTTACACCCAATACTGTACCCAAAAAATTAAAAAGCCCTGAAAGTTAATACTGTCAAAGCTTCTAAAAAACCCCGTACCCGGGACGGGAATTGAACCCTATGAATTGAAAAAGAACTTTGGGAAAATATTTCTTCGCATACAGCACGAAGATCATTTGCAACAAACTTGTATATAAAAATTACTGGTCAAGATGTTGCAGATAGAATGAAATTACACATGGAAATAAATTGATCATGATCTATTTATTTTGATCATCATTAACTTTTACTTTTTTGTTTTTCCATTGCCCCGTATTCAACAAAATTATTCCTATAAACATTAACAACGCTGCCGCTAATAACCATACATTTATGTTTGCAATATTGATATAATTCATATAAGAAACTCCCTGAAACATTAAAAAAAATTCATTTAAAATAATTCCTGTAATAAATAAAAATACTCCTGCGTTACTGATTTTGTTTACTATTAGAAGCTCTTTTAATCTACTATACCCAATAATAAATAATGTTATTACTCCGAGCAAAACCAGATGCAGATAACCAATAACTATTGGACGGAAACCGAATGCAAAATTGCTTAAAAAAGGAATAGTAGAAGCTAACTGCAAAAACAATTTTATAGAAAGTGCCAGTGCGGATAAAATCAGGATCCATCTGCTATCCCGCCTTATTTGATTTAAAAAAAATTCACGTTTTTTTATGATAGAATAAATTAATAAAAAACCTCCAACACTTTGCGCTATAGCAGATAAAACCACCAGTAAGTAAGCTAATGAAGACATTGGAAGCCATAAAGCTGATAGAAAGTAAGCAGGAACACAAGCAGCAGCAAACAACCAAAAAATAGCTTTTTGTATTCTTAAAGAAATTTGCCCAAGATTGAGATACGATGAAAATAATCCGGCGCATGCAAAAAAGAACCAACCATTATATTGAAAATGTAAAAAATAATATAAGGTTGCTAAAAATAAATTTGGATGCTCCCAATGATTAGCCATCATATAAGCCAGGAAGAAAGGGCCGAATGATGAAATAACACTAAAAATAAGAGCAGCAATAAACCAGTAATGCGCAATACTTTTTATTTTTATTTTATTAAGATCTCTCCAAAATATAAAAGCAAAAGCATAGGAAACAAAAATGGAAAGAGTTGAAAAAATGATTGATGTTAAGCCATAGCCTTCCCATGAAAATGAAAACAACATTCCATAAGCAGTTACCAGATTTGCTATAAAAATCCAACGGTATTTTTTAAATATATTCTCATTGGTTTGAGTACTAAGATAGCATACCATAAGAACCATTAACGCCTGCGTAACCCATCCCACAAAAGAAAAATGAGAGTGTGCATTCATAATTTTTTGTTGCTCAATAAAAGGTAATGAATAGGCAATTTTATATCGCATTAGCGTACCCAATAGCGCTACTATCAGCAGATTTACAAAAGCTATTCTAAGCCACTTCCGGGTTTGTGTTTGAATATAATTCATGGTAATAAGAAAGGCATTTATTATAAATGCCTTAAAAATACTCTGTTATTGATTAAAGATACTTGCGATAATATAAACGTTATTTAACCCCATCATTTTTACGCATAAATTCCAGTAATTGGCGGGCATCGTTATCGGCAAGGCTTTGATTTGGCATGCGTACCAAACAAATTTGAAGTTGTGCCTGAGCCTTCGGATCCTTATCCAACATTTCATTGGTATTTGTAATAAAGTTCATAATCCATTCAGGTTTATATCTTGTGGTAACACCCAGCCAACCTGGTCCTACTAATTTTTCATCTGTTACTTTATGACAACCTGAACATTTTACTCCATATATTTTTTCTCCTCCTGCAGCCATAGCCACATCTAATTTATTTCCTATATCTACATGAGTGAATTTTCCGGCTCCACGATTAGGATCATATTCAGCAGGATCTCCTCCGGGAGTAGGAATTTTTTCATTACCACGATCGTTCATATCAATTTTATTAGCGTCATCAGTTGATTTATCTGTTTGTCCATTGTTACATGCATATAGCATAAGACCAAAAAAACTCATCATGATTATTCTTTTCATAAGCAATTATTTTTTATTAATTAAAATTAAACAATATTACAAAGTAAATTTTTAAGTCAAAAATGTTCCAATCATAAGTTCTGATGATTACTAATTATTTTATTAACTCATTAATTTTATCAACTGTTTCTGTATGGTCATGAATATTGAAATACTGATTCGTAAAATCTTGTGCTTTGTGTTCATATTTTTAATTTTTAATCTCATGTAAAAAAAATGTTGGAGAAACTTTGAGCATAATAAATGCCCAACCCTGATAATTATTTTTATCTCCACCTTTAATCAATTCCATATTTTTTGTGGGGAACATCATTGAATAACCTAATTGAAGATTTATTACAGGCGAAGGTTTATATTCTGCCAGTAAATCAGCTTCGGTACCCAAGCTACCTGTTATCTTGTTAAAGCCGGAATTATTTTGATGTGCCAGCGAAAAGTAATGAACATCTAATGTTGATGTTATTTTTTTATTAAGTATTCCTAAACGTAAATATGGATCTATTAAACCTTGTTGCCTTGTGTCGGTTGGAATATTTATGAAATTCTGATGATTGAAATTTTTAGAGGAATTTTTTTTGTATGCCATTGCCGGTTAAATTATTCAATAAGCAAAGGTCATACACGCTGTTGTTGAAAAAGATGATTTGAATCATAAGTAAAAATATTTTTACGCATATCGGAA
>JADGPX010000221.1 GCA_017882215.1 Chitinophagaceae bacterium
GCTATTTTACGTCAAAGTAATTTATCCATAAAAGAATTAAAACATATAGAAGAGCAATCACTCACTTATGCCAAATCAGGCTACCGGGTATTAGGAGTTGGTAAAGGAAACTGGAAAGAAACAAAATGGCCGGTATCGCAGGATGAATTTGAATTTGAATTTTTAGGATTGATTGCGTTTCAGGATCCTCCGAAAGAAAATATTATCCAAACCATCCAAACATTTCGTGATGCCGGTATCCCTGTAAAAATGATTACGGGTGATTATGCAGAAACTGCTTTGGCAATAGCCCGTCAGGTTCAATTGGATCATAATAATGAAGTACTTACAGGACAAGAGGTTTTACATCTTACCAAAGAAGCATTGCAGCAAAAAGTAAAACAGGTAAACATTTTTGCCAGGATGTTTCCCGAAGCTAAACTGAAAGTGATTGATGCCCTGAAAGAAAATGGCGAAGTAGTTGCCATGACCGGCGATGGCGTTAATGATGGCCCTGCATTAAAAGCGGCACATATAGGAATAGCCATGGGCCAGCGGGGAAGCGAAGTAGCAAAAAGCGCTGCTTCATTAATTCTTACCGATGATGATTTGGCACACATGACAGATGCAGTTGCGTTAGGCAGAAAGATTTATGACAACCTCAAAAAAGCCATTCAGTATATCGTGTCCATTCATATACCTATCATACTTATAGTAACGCTACCGTTATTGCTGATGTGGAAGTTTACCGATATTTTTTCACCGGTTCATGTCATTTTCTTAGAACTCATCATGGGGCCTACCTGTTCTATTATTTATGAGAATGAACCCGTGGAACCCGGAACCATGCAACGTCCTCCACGAAAAATGGGAGCCACCTTTTTATCACTGAAACAGCTATCTATGAGCATTATCCAGGGTACTATGATTACAGCAGGCTGTTTGGGTATTGGATATTATTATATGCAACAAGGAAATAATGAAACTGATATCCGTACCGTTATTTTTATTACACTGTTATTCAGCAATATATTTCTTACACTGATTAACCGTTCTTTTCAATATTCAGTTTTTAAAACGCTGACATATAAAAACAATTTGGTACCGCTTATTATAGGCATTACCCTTCTTTTAATTGCAGCACTGCTTTATGTGCCTTTTATAAGGAACATATTCAGATTAAATCCATTGTCATTGACAGCAATTGCTACTTGTGTTTTTGTTGCAATACTTGGTACTTTATGGATTGAAATATGGAAATTATTGAAACACAGAAGTGGCTGATAATTTGAACTAACTACCCTTTTCTTGCAATAATGACTCCTGCAAGGGAGTTGCGTAAACGAAATCATGAACAAGCGCAATGCCCTCAGCCAACACACAAACCATGTGAGAGATGTTGCTGAGAAAGAAAATTGCCAATTGCCGTGGGCAATAGCTGGAGTGATTCGCTTTTTAAATTGAGGCGAGTTCGAAATGAACAACCAGTTTGCCCGATAGGGCTGCTTCTTTTTTATGTATGCAGGCTTTTCAAAGAATTCAAAAGTCCAAATGCCTGTAGCAGCCAAATGATAACAACAATCACAACCACCACATTGAGTATGCTTTTGATCTTGCGATCCATTGGGATGTAGGTATTCACAAGCCAGAGAATGACACCCACAACAATCAGTACAATTAAAATAGTAAGTATCGGCATAATAATGATTTTAAAACGATACAGGCAAAGGTAATACACTTTATTCTTCTTAGTAATACATTACTTTAGAAAAATGTTACATCATTCACACATTTGAAAAAGGCAGAAGATTGGTGACGAGGGTTCAGTTAAGGAAAAAATGAGTGCCGTCACAAATTTTCCATTGGGCTCTGTCTTTTGTGTTTGAACGATTTTTCGCCGTTAGGTGTTCGGTGTGTTAGCTTTGCAGCTATGCTTCACCTGCAACTGCAGGTAATCTAAGCTAAATATTTTATTTGTAACTTTTTGCCGAACATACCCGTCGGTTGTTGGTGAAAAACACGCAACGGCTTGCTTTTTCGTATAAAGTTTTTAGAGGAAGACCTGCAATGGCAAAAAAAAATTATATCAGGTGAAATGATTTCAGGATAATTCTTATGCTTATACCGATAACTAAAATACCAACGGCAATAAACATTCCTTTGGTTGGTAATTTGCCTGTAAGCCTTGCTGCAAGCGGTGCTGCCATTACACCACCGAAAATTAATCCGATAATGATTGGCCATTGGCTGATGCCTATTACTGTAAAAAAAGTAAATGCACTGGCAACCGTAATGCAAAATTTTGCAGCTACCGATGTACCTACCGCATAACGTGGCTCCCTGCCTTTTGAAATGATGGTGCTGGTAACTAATGGCCCCCAACCACCTCCGCCAACAGAATCTATAAATCCGCCAATAGCACCTAACCATACGGCATATTTTAATTTGCCTGTAGCCTTTTTCTTTTTAGCAAAGGCCTGTGTAAAAATTTTTATGCCGAGAAATAAAGTATAGAAAGCTATGATGGGCTTAAAGTAGTTTGCATACTCATCACCGAATTTTATAAGGAACAATGCACCAAGAATTGCAGTGACGATACCGGGAATGGCTAAGGTGATGAATAATTTTTTATTGATATTCCTGAACCTGAAATGACTGATGGTAGATGCAGCAGAACCAAACATTTCGGAAGTATGTACACTGCTTGAAATAACCGGGAGGCTTAAACCCAACGATAGTAAAATAGAAGTGCAAATTACACCATAACCCATGCCCATGCTGCCAGCAATCATTTCTACACCAAAGCCCACCAATATCATCCAGTAAAAACGGTTATCTAATTGTTGTAAAAAGTTTTTCGATTCAATAAAAAGTTTTTCAACAGGGGTAACGAGTGATAAAGTATATCCTAATAAAATAGAGACAATTGCTATGATAAACCAAATGCTTATTTTTCTATTACGCTTTTTGTAATCTTTCTTTTCAACTTCTTCTTCCACAGATAATATTTTAGTAATGTCGTTTAGTCTACTTACTTTGTAGGCAAAGTTGCCGTTTAATTTGTTACGAATCAAATGTGGATTGGATAGAATTTCGTCTAACTCATCGGGCAATATTTCTGTAAAGGTTCCCGTCGTTGCAGGTATTCTGTGTGTTAGCTTTGCAGCTTTGCTTCACCTGCAACAGCATAATCTAAGCTAAATATTTTATTGTAACTTTTTGCCTGACATACCCGTCGGTTGGTGGTGAAAAACACACAACAACGGCTTGTGCTTTTTCGGATAAAGTTTTTAGAGGAAGACCTGCAATGGCAAAAGAAAGCTTTGCTTGATATAATTATTTTACAATCATTGGTTCGTTAACTGCGCTACAGGCACAAGAAGCAATGCTACAAGCTAAGCCTCATTGCGCCATCATGGGAATTCCTTTATTATGTGCCATCAATATTATGTAATTTTATTTCAAAATAAAATCATGGAACATAAAAAAGAATTGGAGGATCTCAATAAAAAATCTTTGGAAAAATTTGATGAATATTTAAGAACAAAAGCAAACCTGGATAAAGAACATCATGAAAAATTAAATGCAGCAAAAAATAAATGGCAAAGCTCCTGGACCGATTTTATGGATGTTCTTATGTACCTGGAAAAACTTGAAATATAATTCAGCTATCCATATTTTTTACTGTGGTTAGCCACTCATACATTTCCTGTGGTTTTAACAGCCCTTTTCAGGGTGCAATGAGGCTTAGGTTTGTGATATGCTTCTTGTGCCTATAATAAATTTTTTATCTTTAAACTAATGCTGCTGTCTATTAATTGAATTGTTATCAATATGCATTTACAGGATATTAATTTAACTCAACAGTGATAAATAAAATGTCGCAGAGTCCCTCGCCAGCTACACAAGAGCTATGCAGAGGAAACGCTGCGGAGAAAGAATAGTTGTAACTTTGGGGCAATCATTTTTTAGCTTTTGTCCGCCTGCTCAACTTATCTTTCATGCAAACCATAAATCCAAAATTGCGCATAAAACAAGAATTGGTCAACAGTCTTACACATGGATTTGGTATTCTTTTCGGTATTGTTTCTATTCCTATCCTGATAGCCCTGGCAATAAAAAGCGATAATACTCCCGGCATTATTGGCGCAGCCATTTATGGATTTTGTTTTTTAATGGTCTTTACCTTTTCTACACTATATCATGGCTTTCAGCATGCCCAGGTAAAAGAGGTATTGCAGATTCTTGACCATATCAGTATCTATTTTCTGATCGCCGGTACTTATACTCCCTTTTTGTTGATTTATATGAACAATGCATTTGGCATTACCCTGCTATCGGTATTGTGGGGATTAACGGCATTAGGAACTATATTCAAGATTTTTTTTACCGGGAGGTGGAATAAGTTGTCCACTTTCATTTATCTGGCAATGGGCTGGATCATGATAGCGGGTGGACGTACTTTTTTTGTAAGCATCCCTCATCCGGTACTGATCATGATCCTTATTGGCGGTGGACTTTACAGTTTGGGAGTCATTTTTTATCTGTGGGGAAAATATACGTATAACCATGCCATCTGGCATTTCTTTGTATTGGCAGCAGCTATTTGTCATTATGTTGCGATATTGATGGCAGTATAATCTGGCAAAGGTTTGAACAAGAAAGCATGGTTGCATTTCCATCTCTTATACCAACCAATTTCTTTTTAATAGTTCCATCGCTATTAATTTCCACAAGCATTGCGTCATGGTCAAACTGTTGCCAGTTGCTATCCCAGGCAGCAGTAAAGCCGATAGAATTTTTTAATTCCTCTATCTGATTTGTTGTAGCGAAAATCCAACTCGTATCTTGTTCAAGTGAATAAGTTTTGGCTAATCTTTCGCCGGTGGGTGTTCTGTGTGTTAGCTTTGCAGCTTTGCATCACCTGCAACAGCATAATCTAAGCTAAATATTTTATTTGTAACTTTTTACGCCGTTGCGGTGTTTTCTTTCACCTGCAACCGATCTATAGTAATCTTCTGTGCATGATGAGTAAGCAATCTCCGCTATTCGTGTCGTTGGTGGAAGAAAACACCAACGAGGGCGTGAGTTTGGG
>JADGPX010000222.1 GCA_017882215.1 Chitinophagaceae bacterium
CAATCTTTTAGTGTTATACTTTTTGTACCTGCCTGCCGGTAGGCAGGTTGTTGTTAGTACAATCCATTCTATCACATTTTACTTTGCACGTCTATATATCCCTGTTCGCACTATATTTCTTCCATTTCTCAATTACATTTTTCATATCATCGGGCAGATCACTTTCAAAATTCATTTGCTTTTTTGTTGTGGGATGAATGAAGCCAAGTTGCTGTGCATGCAGTGCATGACGTGGGCAAATATTGAAGTAAATTTTATTATTCGAAATTATTTGATTTTTTTATTCAATAAAAAATAATAGTTTGTAATTATTATGGATGAAAGAAATGATATAAGCTTAAATAAATTCATTAGTGAAACCGGTTTTTGCTCAAGACGGGAAGCAGATAAATTAATTGAAAACGGTAGCGTTACTGTAAATGGTAAACTGCCCAAATTGGGCAATCGTGTTAGTTATGATGATGTAATTAAAATTGACGGGAAGTCTTTAAAGCCAAAAGAGAAGCCGATCTATATTGCGTTTAATAAACCCATTGGCGTTAGCAGCACAACAGACCGTAAAGACAAATACAATATCATTGATTATATAAAGCATCCAAAACGGATATTCCCCATAGGCAGGCTGGATAAGCCTTCTGAAGGATTAATATTTTTAACTAATGATGGTGATATTGTAAATAAAATTTTACGTGCAGGCAATAACCACGAAAAGGAATATATAGTAACAGTTGATAAACCAATTACTGTTGATTTTATAAAGTGTATGAGTAATGGTATACATATTTTAGATACAATAACACAAAAATGTTTTGTAAAACAGGAGAACAAATATATTTTCAAAATTATTCTTACCCAGGGATTGAACCGCCAGATAAGAAGAATGTGTGAGACATTGAATTATCATGTAACTAAACTTGTGCGCATTCGCATCATGAATATTACTTTATCAGGAATAGCTCCGGGCAAGTGGCGATACTTAACACAACCGGAAATTGATATAATTAATAAGCTTGTTGCAGGTTCTATAAAAACGAAAGAGGCTTCGCTGATAAAAAAGAAGAATGATAAATTCTAATTCACTCCTGTTTACTAACGGATTTTTCTTTTTGGGCTAAAGCCATCGTACTGTATTCATTACCCCCAGCCCTGCCCGTCCGGTCAGGCGGGCTTAAGGCTGGGGTTACACCCGGTTCTTTTAAGTTGGGCTTTAGTCCAAAGCCGGATGCCATAACACAAATATTAAATCAATTCCTTTAAACTTTCAACCACATAATCTACTTCTTCCTCTGTATTGTATTTGCTGAAAGAGAATCTTACTGTAACGTTATCAGGATTATTATTAATAGCACGTATAACATGACTGCCTGCGTCAGCTCCTGAAGTGCAGGCGCTTCCGCCACTTGCACAAATATTATGTATGTCAAGATTAAAAAGAAGCATCTCAGATTTTTCTGATTTTGGAAAGCTTGCACTTAACACCGTGTACAAACTTTTACCAAGTGGATCTCCATTAAAAACTACTGAAGGGATATTTTTTTTGAGTTCATCCATCATATAGTTTTTCACATTTTTTATTTTAACGCTATTGGTTTCATAATTTGCTGTGGCAATTTCAAGTGCTTTTGCAAAACCAACAATTCCGTACAAATTTTCAGTGCCTGCTCTCATGTTACGTTCCTGGCCACCACCAAGCACAAACGGTTTTATTTTAATATTCTCATTTACATACAAAATACCTATGCCTTTTGGTCCGTGAAATTTATGTGCAGCGCCGGTTATAAAATGCACCGGTGTATTTCTCAGGTCAAATGGGAAATGCCCGACTGTTTGCACGGTATCTGAATGAAAAATAGCATTGTACTTTTTACAAAGATCTCCAACGGCATGAATATCTAAAATATTTCCGATCTCATTATTAGCATGCATTAAACTCACAAAACATTTTTCTTTGCTTTGTGATAACAGATTTTCAAGATCAACAAGATCAATATGCCCATTGGGTAAAAGCTTTACATAGCTCAGTTCTGCTTCGCCGGTTTTTTGTAAATGTTCTATGGTGTGCAGCGTTGCATGATGCTCGATGGGAGAGCTAATAATATGTTTACACCCTAAGTCTCTCACCGCAGCATTTATTGCAGTGTTGCTGCTTTCAGTTCCACCGCTTGTAAAAAATATTTCTGCCGGATGTGCATTTAGAATTTTTGCAACAGATTTTCTTGCATTCTCAATTGCCATTCTGGTTTCTCTTCCGTAAGAATAAATAGATGAAGGATTGCCAAATTTTTCAGTGAGATATGGCATCATTGCATCAAGCACTTGTGGATCAAGCGAAGTTGTGGCGGCATTATCAAAATAAATTCGGGTCATATTTATGATTAAGCCTTGAGCCATGAGCTTTGAGCTCATAGCTCACAGCTCACAGCTCACGGCTGGTTTTACATTACTTCACTAATATCTTTCATCAATTTGCGGGCAATATTTTCAGCGGTTGTCTCAAAATTACTTTCTGAATAAATTCTTATGATAGGCTCGGTATTGCTGGTTCTCAGGTGAACCCAATCATTATCAAATTCTATTTTCAATCCGTCTTCTGTATTAATGGGATTATTTTTATATTTATCCTTTATCTTTTTAAAAATTTCCTTTACATCCACATGTTTTTCTAAAGCTATTTTATTTTTAGAAATAAAATAATGAGGGTAAGAACCTCTTAATTGCTTAATGCTTTTTTTAGAATATGCAAGATGCGTGAGAAATAAACCTATCCCGATCAATGCATCTCTTCCATAATGAAAATCCGGAACAATAATTCCTCCATTTCCTTCGCCACCAATCACTGCATGTACCTCTTTCATTTTATTTACAACATTTACTTCACCAACTGCTGAAGGAAAATATTCACCGCCATGCTTTTCTGTAATATCCTTCAGTGCTTTTGTAGAAGACATATTACTTACTGTATTCCCGCTTCTTTTGCTTAGAACATAGTCTGCTACAGCCACCAAAGTATATTCTTCACCAAACATACTTCCATCTTCGCAAACAAAGCAAAGTCTGTCAACATCAGGATCAATTGCGATACCCAAATTTGCTTCATTCTTTTTTACAGCCGTGCTTAAACCGGATAAATGTTCGGGAAGCGGCTCAGGATTGTGAGCAAATTGACCATTCACTTCTTCATTCAATGTAATAACTTCTTTTACACCTAAGGCTTTTAATAATGCCGGAACAAAGATTGCTCCTGTACTGTTAATGCCATCAACTACTATTTTAAATTTTGATTTTTTTATTTCAGCAACATCTACCAGTTCATAATTCACAACTGCATCAATATGTTTTTGCAACCAGGAATCATCCTGTTTGTATGTACCTAATTTATCAATTGAAACAAAATCAAAATTCTCTTTCCCTGCCAATTGTAAAACGAATAAACTCTCTTCAGCGTTTATAAATTCGCCATTGCTATTTAATAATTTTAGTGCATTCCATTCTTTGGGATTATGGCTTGCAGTGATAATGATACCACCGGCTGCATCTTCAGCTTTCACGGCAATTTCAACAGTAGGAGTAGTGCTTAATCCAAGATCAATTACATCAAAACCTAAACTGATCAAAGTACTTGCCACAAGCCTGTTAACCAACTCTCCGCTAATACGTCCATCTCTGCCAATAACTATTTTTTTACCTGCCTGTCCCCGTCCGACCAGGTCATCCCCGTCCGTACCGGCACGGGCGGGCGGGCGGGCGGGAGGCAGGTTGCCGTTTTTTTCAGATACCCATGTGCCATAAGCGGCTGTAAATTTTACAATATCTAAAGGTGAAAGGTTCTCTCCGGGCTTTCCTCCAATTGTTCCCCGTATGCCGGATATGCTTTTTATCAATGCCACTTTTCCTGTGTTTTTTTAAGATGGCAAAGTTAATTGAAAAATGTCATTGGTCATTAAGTCATTGATCGTATTTGTCCGTTTTATTATTTATTTAAATCTTCTGCTATTGACTTATTGACTTATTGACTAATGACCAAATGACAATGAAGTGATGCTGATTAAATGTAATTTTGAAACATGACGGCAACAGCGTGGTTTAAAGATTGGTTCAATTCTCCTTATTATCATCAGCTATACTTTAAGCGGGATGAGACAGAGGCTGCGGCTTTTATAAACAAGCTGATAGAGCATCTTAAACCGGAACAAGGCGCAGAAATGCTGGATGTAGCCTGCGGAAAAGGAAGACATTCCATCCGGTTAACGGACAAAGGATTTAAAGTAACAGGTATTGATCTTTCAGAAGATAGTATCAGGGAGGCGAAAGAAAATGAATCAGAGAATCTTGAATTTTTTGTACATGATATGCGCCTGCCTTTCAGGATAAATTATTTTGATTATGCATTTAATTTTTTTACAAGCTTCGGATACTTTAAAACAAGAAGAGAACATGACAATGCTATACGAACCATTGCACAATCTTTAAAACCTAATGGGATTTTTGTAATGGATTACCTGAACGTGCATTATGCTGAGGACCATTTAGTGCATACAAGTGAAAAGCAAATTGATGATGTAAATTATTACATAACAAAATGGTTTGACGAAACGCATTTTTATAAAAAGATAGTTATTGAAGATGAAAATTTAGAAGAGCCATTGGAGTATACAGAAAAAGTTGCCAAGTTTTCCGTAGAAGATTTTACCGAGATGTTCGCCTACCAGGGTTTGCAGATACAGGAAGTTTTTGGCGATTATTTGTTTAATGATTATGATGTAAAAAAATCTCCAAGACTTATAATGATTGCAAGGAAAGTAATAAGTCAATAAGCCATTAAGTCAATATGTAAGAAACAAAGCAATCGCAAATAAATAACACAATGACCTAATGACTCGATGACCAATGACCAAAATAATCATTCTTCCTTAAGTTTTTTATTATTCACCAACATCCATTTTGCAGTTTCGTAAATAGCAGATGTTAATGTAGATAATGAATGTTTTACTGAATCCTGCTGAGTTGGCGATAGATT
>JADGPX010000223.1 GCA_017882215.1 Chitinophagaceae bacterium
AGATCATTACTTAAAAGATCATGCTGTTCTTGCATAAAAAATGGTTTTAGTTATAAAGTTTATAAGTTCTTGCAAATAAAACTTTTTCTTTACTTATTGTCAGACGGAGACCGTCAGACAATGTTAATAGGCTCTTGCAAACAAAACTCTTTCTTTACTGGGGTTTCCGGTTAAGATGCATTTACCTTCTTCCTGTATATTATTAAGAGGAATACAACGAATGGTGGCTTTTGTAAGTTCTTTTATTTTGTCCTCAGTTTCTGCTGTGCCATCCCAATGTGCTGAAATAAAACCTCCCGGTCCATCTAACAATTTTTCGAACTCATCCCATGTATCTGCTCTTGAAATATTTTCATCTCTGAATTTTTTTGCTTTGCTGTAAATATTTTTCTGAATATCATTTAATAAAACATGAATTGCCTCCGCAAGCCCGTCAATACTTACCGTCATCTTTTCTTTTGTATCTCTCCTGGCAACTTCAACAACATTTTTTTCCAGGTCTCTTGCTCCAATTGCAATACGAACAGGAACTCCCTTCATTTCATATTCAGCAAATTTCCATCCCGGCCTGTTATTGTCATTATCATCGTACTTCACTTTAATACCAATCGCCTTAAATTTTATCATCAGCTCTTTCACTTTCTCATCAATTAAATTTTTCTGCTCTTCTCCTTTATAAATAGGAATGAAAACAACCTGTATTGGCGCTAATTTAGGTGGTAATACCAATCCTTCATCATCACTGTGCGCCATAACCAAAGCACCTATCAACCTTGTACTTACTCCCCAGCTTGTAGCCCATACATAATCCAGTTTATTTTGTTTATCAGAAAATTTTACATCAAATGCTTTGGCAAAATTCTGTCCCAGAAAATGTGAAGTGCCTGCCTGTAATGCCTTGCCATCCTGCATCAGCGCTTCAATGCAATAAGTATCTTCTGCACCGGCAAATCTTTCATTAATACTTTTTACACCTTTTATAACAGGTATTGCCATCCATTCTTCAGCAAACTCTGCATATACATTCAGCATCTGCAATGTTTCATCTATTGCTTCCTGAGCAGTTGCATGCGCTGTATGTCCTTCCTGCCAAAGAAATTCAGTAGTCCTTAAAAATAATCTTGTACGCATTTCCCATCTTACCACATTTGCCCATTGATTTATTAATAAAGGAAGATCACGGTAAGACTGTATCCAGCTTTTGTATGTATTCCAGATAATTGTCTCTGAAGTTGGGCGGATAATTAATTCCTCTTCCAGCTTTGCTTCCGGATCAACAATAATTCCTCCGCCATTAGGATCATTTATCAGCCTGTAATGAGTTACTACAGCACATTCCTTGGCAAAGCCTTCCACATGTGCCGCTTCTTTACTTAAAAAACTCTTGGGAATAAACAATGGAAAATAGGCATTCTGGTGCCCGGTTTCTTTAAATCTTTTATCAAGCTGGTCACGCATGTTTTCCCAGAGTGCAAATCCATAAGGCTTTATAACCATGCAACCTCTTACTGCACTGTAATCGGCAAGCCCGGCTTTTAAAATAAGATCATTGTACCATTGGGAATAATCTTTTTCCCTTTTTGTAATTTCTTTACTCATAATATTGTATCAGTTTTTGAACCTGTACTTTATTTTTTATCCTGAAAAAAAGATCATTTAATGCATTTTCATCATAAAAAAATTCATTTTCATCTTAGCTATTCTTTAACAAACCATTCATAAAAATTAAACGTCAAATAATAGGCGGTAAATGCTTAAATTTACATTAGCGTATGGGCGCAAAAGTAACAACTTCATTTTTAAATTCTTTTAAACTTAAAGCCATGAAAACAAAACATTTATTCTTACTTGGTATAATAGCTGCTTTTAGCAGTTGCAGTTCTGCATACCGGATAGGCCAAACGCCTGATGATGTTTATTTCTCACCGGCGCCGCCACAGAATAATTACGTAACATCTAACAACCAGCAAAACAAGGATACCTACGCATACAACAATACCTATAACAGTGAAGACCTCGCAATAAGAAGAGGCATCGGCAACCCAAGGTATCGCAATAATATTTCACTTGATTTCGGATATGGTTATAACCCTTATGATTATTACGGCTCTTCTTTCTATAATCCTTATTCTTCTTATTATAATCCTTATTCTTCTTTCTATAATCCTTATACATATACAGGAGTTACCTTCTATCCCTACAATTACAATTATAATAACAGCTATTATTCTCCTTATTATAATAATTATTATCCACCTGTTTATTATATTCCAAAATCCGGTGGTGCTGTAAGTAATTATAGTGGCCCGAGAAAATATAACATGGGTGTTTATAACAACAATACCAACGCCAACCCGGTTTATACTCATCCTGCACAACCAACAACTACTAATTCTGTACCGGTACGAACTTTTCAAACTCCATCCACTAACAATGGAAGCGCTGCAGGTAATTTTATAAGAAGAGTTTTTAGTGGCGGCAACAGCTCTAATAATAGCTATAACTCATCTAATAATAGATATAACTCAGGTAATTCAAATAACTCTTCATCTTCAAGAACATTTGATACGAGGAGCAGTAACAGTAATAGCTCAAGTAATTCTAACACTAACAGTTCCACATCCGATAATAGAAGCAGTGGATCGGCACCTGTGAGAACTTTTAAGAATAATTAAAATAATAAAACCAGGGACGACATTATGTTGTTCCTGCATAAAACAATAATTATTGAAAAAATTACACTCCGCTTTTATTTCCGATCATCCTTTTACCTCATAAACTTCTCATTATGAAAACATACTTCTACATAGCAATTTCTTTATTCGCTATAACAAATACATATGCCCAGGAGCCTGTGGATGCATTGCGCTATTCATGGACAACACAAAGTGGCACTGCCCGCAACCAGGCTATAGGCGGCGCTTCCGGCTCATTAGGCGGAGAATTTTCAACTTTATTTGTTAATCCTGCAGGATTAGGATTTTATAAAACAGATGAGTTTGTATTAACTCCCGGTTACAACCTGTATAATAATAAAAGTACTTACAAAGGAATATTATCAAACACTTCGCATAGTAAATTCAATCTAAGTGCAAGTGGCTTATTATTTTCATTTGACAATAATCAAACAAATAAAGTGAGGAATTTTACAGTGGCTGTTGGCGTTAACAGGTCGGCAGATTTTAACAGCAATATTTTTTACAAAGGCACAAATAATAAAAGTTCTTATTCAGAAAAATATCTTGAAGAATTAATACATAACAATGTTACAGACCCTAACAGGGCAGCACAGGATTATCCTTATGGAAGCAGCCTTGCGTTTAACACTTATTTAATTGATACTATAAGCGCTGCTAATGGTTCTGTTGCAGGATACAGAAGCCTGGCAACTGTTGCTACCGGACTTAACCAGGAGAATACAATTGTTAGTAGCGGCGGTATTACTGATATAGCTTTGGGTGGCGCAGTAAATGTAAGAGATAAATTATTTTTTGGCGGAACACTTACAATACCTGTTCTGAATTATAACCGCAGCAGTTCTTTTAAAGAAAGTGATGCAACTGCAAACGCATCAAATAATTTTAATTATTCCCTGGCAAATGAAACTTTAGAAACCAAAGGTGTTGGAATTAATGCTAAACTAGGCTTGATCTACAAGCCGGTTGAATATGTGCGTTTAGGTATTGCCATTCATTCACCAACTTTTTATAAGTTAACAGATAAATACACTACTGAAATAATTACTGACCTGGAAGGTTATGGAGGGGCAGGAATAAAAAAACAAAGTTCCCTCGACTTGAATAACAACCTTCCCGGGGAATTGAAATATAATCTTTCAACACCGTGGAGGATTATTGGAAGCGCCTCTTATGTTTTTCGTGAAGTAGAAAATGTAAAAAGACAAAAAGCATTTATTACTGCTGATCTGGAATATGTAAATTATAAATCTGCTTCTTTTACCGCAACAGATAATAATATTGATACAAAAAATTACTTTATTGATCTTAATAATGCAATTAAAGAGCAGTATAAAGGCGCCTTTAATTTAAGGGTTGGCGGCGAATTAAAATTTAATACAATCATGTTCAGGTTGGGCGGAGCTTATTATGGAAATCCATATAAAAATGAAAAGGCAGACCGTGTTAAATTAAGTGGTGGCTTAGGTTACAGGGACAAAGGTTTTTTTGCAGATCTTACCTATGTATATGCAATGAACAAAGATGTGAACTATCCTTATCGTTTGCAGGACAAACCAAATGATCCGGCTTCCATTAAAAACAATGCAGGAAATATTGTTGCGACGATAGGGTTTAAATTATAAGACCTCACCCCTACCTCTCTCCAAAAGAGAGGGGTTTCGCAAATCTTTAAATATTCTTAAAGCATCAACAGTAATTGTTGGTGTTTTTTTAGGTAATTGAAATTCTTAAAATAAAATTTATCTTTGTATATAATGAAAGTATTATTAGATATAAAGGACAATAAAGCTCGATTTGTAATGGAACTTTTACAAAATTTATCGTTTGTAAAAGCACAACCTCTTTCTCCATATAAGGCAGAAGTCCTGGAAAACTTAAAGCAGTCTATTGAAGAACTTAATCTTATTAAAGATGGAAAGTTAAAAGGCATTCCTGCTAAAGAACTTTTAAATGAGTTATAATATTATTGCTACACCAAAGTTTAGCAATGATCTCAAAAGCCTTGCAAAAAAGTATCCCTCTTTAAAAAAAGAATATCCTCAATTAATTTCAGCGTTAGAACAGAAACCCGATTACGGTACTTCAATTGGCAACAATTGTTACAAAATTCGTTTAGCAATTAAATCAAAGGGCAAAGGAAAATCAGGTGGTGCAAGAATAATTACTTATTTACAAATAATTCATCAAACCATTTACCTTCTTTCGATATACGATAAATCAGAAAAAGAAAATATTAGTGATAAAGAATTAAAAGCTTTACTTCAATTAATTAAAAATTGATTCA
>JADGPX010000001.1 GCA_017882215.1 Chitinophagaceae bacterium
GAAACAGTATCACCAATTGAAATGCTCATCAAATCTTCTCCTATAACGAATCGCCCTGAATAATTTGCTGTTGTCCTTTTTAACAAATCTTGTTCGTTCAGTCCATGTAGTTTCACAATATGAGAATATGCGGCCAGCCTTGGGTTTACTTTATTAAAAATTTTACTGGCCTGTTCGATAGTTGTATGATGTGCAAATATGTGATAATCGGGATCTGACTTACTTAATGTGTCAGGAGCAATAACTACTTCATGAATTAACAAATCTGTTCCTTTTGCAAACTTGATTAAGTTTTCAGAGTATCGTGTGTCGCCGGATATTACAACTGAATGACCATTGTATTCTATGCGATATCCAAAGGCTGGTACTACAGGATAATGGTCTACTTCAAATGCAATTACCTTAACATCATTTTTTTCATAGATAACTCCTTCCCGTATTTCTCTGACCAAAAGCATTCTGCCTTCTTCGGGCACTTTATCATCTTCAATTCTCATTTTGATATCAAAAGCGAATGCCTTTTGTAGGTTCTTAATCATTTCATCAGTACCTATGGGGCCAAATACATTCAGTCCTGTTGTACGGCTAGAAAGAAGCCATCCTGTAAGCCACAGGTCAGGCAAACCCACAATATGGTCTGAATGAAGGTGTGTAAGAAACAGGCCATTTAATATACCATAAGACAAATTTATTTGACGTAGCCTTTGTAAGCAGCCACGACCTGCATCAAATAATAGGCTTTCACTGCCAGCTTGAACAAGAATACTTGGCCCAAACCGTTCCATACTCGGTTGAGGAGTACCTGTCCCCAATAAAGTAACTTTTATATCAGGTGTATTAATCTGAAAGCTATCATTCCTGACTTTGATTTGTCCAAAAGAAGCAAGAACAAAGAATGAAATGATCGTAGTTAAAGAAAATCGTGTCATTTAGCTCTTGTCAAAATGTGATTTAATATAGAAACGTTTGATTAGAGAACACCAAAATAATTGCCGCCAACACTTAAATATATGGCACTCTACTCAAATTGACAAATTGGTTTTCAACTGTATAATCAGCATAGCAGTTACAGGAATAACTTTATGATGTACTAATATGCGTTTAATTTCATCACCTGTCATACATTATATTTTATCTTTCTCATATCAATTACGGCTTCGCAAATTTTGCGAAAAATAAATATTGCTTTCAATGCTAAAAAGCCTTTTATTTAATTCACTTTTGATTTAGTAACCTTAGATGAAGGTAATTTTATTTTACTTTCATCTTGTGTGTAAAGTGACGGATTAACTTTGGCAGGATCTCCCTGGTAAACCCATGTTAAGTTGGTAATGTATTTATTAAAAGTCTTATTCACATCCGCTACAGAAACTTTTTTAAGATCATCATTTAGTGTAAGAGCTCTGTGCCAGTTGTTGTGTAAAATTTCATTAGATGCTAATGATGACGCCTGTGCGCTATTGGTTTCCTGCCGGTAATAAAAGCTTGTTATATATGTAGTTTTCATGTTCTTTACTTCATCCCTGGTAAAGCCCTGTTTTTTGGTTTTATCAATCAGGTTTTTAACAACCATTATATATTTATCAGGCTCCGTAGTTGATACACCAATATTTGCAGACGGGCTTAAGCCTCCATCAAAATAACTATAAGGGGCGTACGATAAACCATTGTTGGTTCTTACTTCTAAAAAGTTACGGTCATAAAATATGCGCATACCTAAGTTGAAAGCATTGAAGTCCTGTGTGCCCGGGAGAGGAGCTCCTGTTACCGCCTGGATATAATTGGTAGCCAGATCTTTTTTCTCTGATTTAAATGAATTTTGTTTTGGAGAGTACATTTCTTTCTTAAGTATAACAGGCTTTCCCCGGGCAATAGCAGCTAACATTGTTTTTATCTTTTCTTCCAATATCTTTTTTTCAATTTCGCCAACTACTACTATTAATAATCTTGATTTTGTAAGAATAGATTGATAATAAGCTTTGGTTTCTTCCGCTGTTAATTTGCTAACAATGGCTTCTGTTCCTTCAGGAGATTTTGCGTAATTCTTTCCTGAGAAAGCTGTTTCTTTTGCCATCTTTCCAATAGCGTAATCAGGCTGTGATGCCTGCGCTTTCAAAATATTAATGGCATCCTGTTTTATACGTTCAAATTCTTTTTTATCAAAACGAGGTGCAGTTAATGCATCAACATACAAAGGCCACACAATGTCAAAATCACTTTTAATACAGTTCATAGTAAGTGAAGCATAGTCCATACCTGAGCTTCCGCCCATTTGTGCACTCACTTTATCTAATTTATTTTTAAAACTATTTTTATCATCTTTTAATGTACCACATTCAGTTAATGCAGTTATTGCAATACTTTCTATACCCGCCTTATTTGCCGGGTAATTTTGCACACCACCTTTAATAATTGTTTGTATTTCTACAATTTCATTACCACTTGGCTGAACAATAACTTTTACCCCGTCAATATTCATTTCATAAGGAGCTTTTTTTTGAGCCTGTGATAATAAAGAAATGCTAACTAAAAAAATTGTAAGAAGATTGATCTTAATTCTTTGCCATTGAGATTGCATATACAAAAGTTTAAATTGTAATTAAGGTTTAAAAAATTGAGCCGTATTAGCCGCTTTATTCATAGCGGAATTAATTATCATTCCTGCTACAAAAGATTTTCCGGTGATGTACTTCTCAATATATTTTTGAATATCCTTTTTTGTCACTTTCATACAGTTATCTAAGTAAGCAGTATAATAATCCAGGGATGTGCTGCACCATTGGTATGTCAACTGGCTGGCTAATGATGAGGGTTTTTCATTTTGGCGGATATCATTGCGCCGGATAATTTGTTTTGCATCTGCCAGTTGCCCGTTGGTAAAGTAATCATTTTGATCCCACATTTTTACCTGTTTTAATATTTCTGTATGACACTCTTTTAATTTATTTGGATTAGGTATTACAAAAATATTAATAGGACCTACATAGCTAAGCGTTTGATAGCTTACATCAGCATATGTAGCCAGACCTTTATCTACCAATGCCTGCTGCCATTTTGAAGAATTCATACGTAAGATGGTTGAGAAAACATCGGCGGCAACCGTACCTGCTGAATCATGCCTGTAATCCGGGCCGTGCCACCAATACATCATATAAGGTGTTTGGGCAATAGAAGATTCTTTTACAAAATATTCAGTAGATGTAAGTGGTGCAAATTCCGGAATTGGATATTTTTCGTGAGGATCAAAGCCGCTGTTAGGCCAGTCTCCAAATATTTTATTGGCAAGTGCAAAAGCTTCATCATGCTTTACATCGCCACAGATCACGAGAATTGAATTATTGGGATGATAATATTTGTTTTTGATTATCATCATTTTTTCAGGTGTGGCTGTGTTAATTACATTATGATCGCCAATTGGATTTTTACGGGTCATCAGATCTCCCCATAATTTTTTTTGACTTTCAAACCATATTTGAAACCCGGGATCACTTTCTGCCCGTTGAAACTCACCATCAACAACCGGTCTTTCTTTTTGCATATCCTCTGTACGATAAATCGGAAAGCGAATGGCGGCATTCATAAATTTTAAGCCTGCATTCAAACTATCTTTATTGAATGTAAAAAAATAATTTACTCTCTCCACACCCGTAGTGCCATTCCATATCATGCCTAATTCCTGTGTTCTTTTTAAAAGTTTTTCCTGGTTAGGATAATCTTTATTGGCTTTAAAAAACATGTGCTCAAACAGGTGAGAAAGCCCACTGTATTCAGGACCTTCAGTATAAGCGCCATTTTTTACGGCGATCTCTATAGTTGCCAGTGGCACCTTGGCGTTCTCAATAACTACTACCTCCAGGCCGTTGGGCATTTTTTGCCAGTAATAACTATTTGGTAAATGGGGCTGAGAAATTGCAATTAAAGGAAAAGCAAAGCCTGATAAAAAAAGTTTATAAATTTTCATGCAGATAAGTTTTAAAAATCAAATGTAATCATGATTTGAATTATTTGATTTTTTTTTGTATTTATTTATACTAATATTCTCTTCACAAAAATCATATTCCTGTGTATCATTACTGCTAACAATAAGTAACCGGTTTTTGCAATGATCATTCACCAAAGTTTTGTATAAAATAATTCCTTCCTCGTCTAAATTGGTGCAAGGCTCATCCAGTAAAACAACAGGTACATTACTAAATATTGCCTGGGCTAATTTTACCCTCTGCTTCATACCACTGCTGAAATAGCGTATTTGCTTTTGCGCAGCTTCTTCTAAATTAATAATAGAAATTATTTTTTTTGAATCAACAGAAGGCAGCCAGCTTTTTAAGCTTGAATGAAATTGTAAAAATTCCATCAATGTCATTTCTTCAACCAATTCTAAGTATGGAGCTGCAATGGAAATGTTAGTATAAACATTTTCTGCATTTATTTTTTTATCTGCTAAAAAATATTGTATATCCCCCTCATTAAAAGTGGTTGCTCCTGCTATGATCTGTAACAGTGTTGATTTGCCGGAACCATTTGGCCCGGTGATGGCATAAGATCTTTCAGAGTGAAATTCAAAATCGAGGTTACGGAATATCCATTCCCTGTTGAAACGCTTACCAACTTTTGTAAGCCTAATCTTCATTAGTAGTTTCTTTAGCAGAAGCCTTAATTATACCGCGTTTGCTACTTTTTATAAAACTAATGATTTCATTTCTTTCGTTACTTTCCGGCAATTCTTTTTCAATACATTCAAGCGCCTGCGTTATATTTAATCCTCTAAGATAGATGTAACGGTATATTTCATGGATATCATTTATTTTTTCTGAAGTAAAACCTCTTCTTTGCAAGCCTACTGAATTAACGCCTACATAACAAAGCGGATCTCTGCCGGCTTTTATATAAGGAGGAACATCTTTATCAATAACAGTATGCCCGGCAATATAAGTGTGAGCGCCTATTTTAGCAAATTGCGCAGCGCCTACGAGGCCACCGATAATTGCATGATCGCCTATTTCAACATGACCGGCTAATTGTACAGTGTTGGCTAAAATAACATAGTCGCCCAAAATACAATCATGCGCTATGTGAGTATACGCCATCAAAAGACAATGACTGCCGATGACAGTTTTCCATTTATCTTTTGTGCCCCTGTTTATGGTAACAGATTCTCTTATTGTTGTATGGTCGCCAATTTCAACTGTAGTTTCTTCTCCTACAAATTTCAGATCCTGCGGAATTGCGCCTATAACTGCACCCGGAAAAACACGACTCGATTTACCAATTGTTGTGCCTTTAAGAATGGTAGCATGAGACATGATATGTGTACCATCGCCAATGGTTACGCCATCTTCAATAACTGCAAAGGAATCTATTGTTACATTATTTCCTATGCTGGCAGCAGGGTCTATATGGGCAAGAGAGCTGATCATGTTTGTGGTTTAGGTCTTTTTACTATTTGAGCCACCAGTACAGCTTCTGTTACCAGTTTATCCCCGATAAAAATAGTTCCTCTCATATCACAAATGCCTCTGCGGATGGGGTGAAGCAATTCCATTTTTAATATTAATGTATCACCGGGTACTACTTTTTGTTTGAATTTGCAATTCTCGATCTTAAGAAAATAAGTATCGTATTTATCTTCTGAATCCCTTGGTATCGCCAGTAATCCGCCAGTTTGTGCCAGCGCTTCCACAAGAAGCACCCCGGGCATAACACAATTTCCTGGAAAATGACCTTGAAAAAAAGGTTCATTATATGTAACGTTTTTTATGGCAATAATATGTTTTTCAGATATCTCTATTACTTTATCTACCATTAAAAAAGGATATCTATGCGGTAAAGTCTTTTCAATTTTTTGTATATCCATTAATGCCGGCTGTAGAGGATCGTATTTAGGAATATCCTGCCTGAACTTATTTTTTTTAATGTGCTCTTTAATTTTTTTTGCAAACATAATATTAGATGCATGTCCCGGACGATTGGCTATTATGTGAGCATTAAACGGAAATCCTACAAGAGCAAGATCGCCAATCATATCAAGCAATTTATGCCTTGCAGGCTCATTGGGAAATCGTAACTGCAGGTTGTTTAAAATTCCTTCTTCATTTACATGCACATCTTGTTTATTGAACACTTTTGATATACGCATAACCTGCTCTTCCGTTACGGGTTTATCTACCACTACTATTGCATTATTTATATCGCCTCCTTTAATAAGGTTGTTTGCCAGCAACAATTCCAGTTCATGAAAAAAACAAAAGGTTCGGCTGGGGGCAATTTCTTTATTGAACTCAGTAATATTTTTAATTGTGGCATGCTGGGTACCCAATACCGGCGAATTAAAATCAATTAATGTATTGATGCGATAATTATGATATGGCAGAGCAACCATTTCTACTTTTTTCTCCTCATCAACAAAAGTGATGTTATGATCAATTGAATAAAATATCTTTTTTGCATTCTGTTTTTTTGTACCTGTTTTTTCCAATGCTTCCACAAATGGCTGCGCACTTCCATCCAGTATTGGTACTTCTTCACCATCAATTTCTATCAAAACATTATCTATCTGGGTACCAACAAGAGCTGCCATAAGATGTTCAATTGTGCTTATCCTTGCTCCGTTTACTTCAATAGTAGTATTGCGGTTAGTTTCAATAACATTATCAACATCAGCTTTTACCAATGGCTTTCCCGGAAGATCAATCCTTTGAAAAACTATCCCTGTATTTGGTTCTGTAGGTTTAAGCCTCATGGTTACCGCCTGCCCGGAGTGGATGCCTGCGCCTGAAATGATTACATCTTCCTTTATAGTATGCTGAAAATATTTAGGATTAGAGTTGATATGCTCCATATGCACGAAAGTATGAAAAGAATCGGATTTTGATTCGGGGTGAGAAACAATGAAATGAAAGAAGTATGTTAATAAGGTTAGTGGGATATTTTTTCTGCCAGTAATTGCTGCACCAGTTGTTCTAATTCAACAATTCTTTTTTCCATGTTAGGCAGGGTGCGGTTTAAAACCTGACTGCGCAAGGCACTTGTATAATCATAAGCAGGCGATCCGGTAACTGCTGTATTGGGCGTTTTTATTGATTTGCTTACACCGCTTTGCGCATTTATTTTACTGCCGTCTGCAATTTGTAAATGCCCTGCGATACCAGCCTGCCCGCCTATCATAACATTATTCCCAATTTTTGCGCTACCACTTATGCCGACTTGTGCTGCAATTACAGTATTGATGCCTACTTCTACGTTATGTGCTATTTGTATTAGATTATCTAACTTGGCGCCGGTTTTTATCAGCGTTGAACCCAGCGTGGCACGGTCTATCGTTGCATTTGCTCCAATCTCTACATTATCTTCTATAATTACATTACCAATTTGAGGAACTTTTTTAAATGTGCCATCTGTTTGTGGTGCAAACCCAAAGCCATCGCTGCCAATAACAGTGTTTGCATGGATAATAACATTTTTACCAGCCTTACATTCATGGTATATTCTAACGCCGGGATATAGAATGCTATTTGCATCTACCACAACATTATCGCCTATAAAAACCTGTGGAAATATTTTTACATTATCACCGATAATTGCATTTTCCCCAACATAACTAAATGCTCCGATAAAAATATTGTTACCCATTTTTGCAGTTGCAGCAATAAATACAGGCTGCTGAATTCCTGCCATCTGTTCTGTAATCATTTTTTGATAGCCAGCCAAAATGGTAGCGAAGGCGGAGTATGCATCAGGCACACGAATCAACGTAGCATCTATCTTTTGTTTAATTTCCAGTCTATCGTTTATGATAATTACAGAAGCATGGGTTGTATAAAGATATTCCTCGTATTTAGGATTAGCTAAAAATGCTAATTGCCCCTTTTGTGCATTCTCAATTTTACCAAATGAAGAAACAGAAACGGTTTCATCGCCTTCGATTTTTCCATTGATAAGTAATGCTATTTGCGCTGCGTTAAACTGCATTAAAAATGCTTTCGGGTTACAAAATACAAGTTAGCCAACTCTGAAACGATCTATCTTACATAACAAATGTAAAATTTTTTTACTGTGCCAAATAAAGATTGATTAATTAATGCATTATCTACTTTAGATATATCCTTTACTGTACCATCCTTAAATAAAATATGAATATGCTCATCCAAAGTATTGTATGTTTTATTTTCAGTTTCTCCTGTAAATGTAAGGTAAGATGCTTCTTCTTCTGAAATGTTTAATTTTTGACATACTTCAGCTTTTTTCTTATTTAGTAATTCTGCAGGAACCGGTCGTGAAAAATATTTTATTTTTAAAAGATTCCTGTTAATTAAGCCTTTGCATAAAAACGATAAGATTTTATCCGGATGATGCATCCAGTGTTTTATAGCGTTTAAGAAATCATAATCATCAAGATTGCAAAATTCAGTAAGAAATTTTTCTATGCCATGTTGTTTATAATCATCGCTAAGAAAAATATTTAAAGTTGCTGAAGGAGATTCAGCTTTTATAGCTTTAACCCGTTTAATAATATTCACCATCATTTTTTCGGCACATAAAACTGTTTTATGCAGGTAAACCTGCCAGTACATCAATCGTCTGCTTACTAAAAATTTTTCAATTGAATAAATTCCTTTTTCTTCAATCATCAGCTCACCATTATGCACCGTTAACATTTTTAAAATGCGATCATAGGCAATCACTCCTTCGTTCACTCCTGTAAAAAAACTATCTCTCATCAGGTAGTCCATGCGATCTACATCAAGCTGACCACTCACCAATTGATGCAGAAATTTTTTGGGATGCTTATCGGTGAAAATATCTATAGCTATTTGCAATTGACCGTTCATTTGGTCATTCATATTTTTCATCAATAGCAATGAAATTTCTTCGTGTGTCACTCCTTCAATGAGCGTATTTTCTAAAGCATGGGAGTAAGGCCCGTGACCAATATCGTGTAATAGAATAGCTGCTTTAGCCCCCTGTTCTTCTTCTTTGGTTATATCAAAACCTTTGCCTTTTAATTCATTAATTGCATTGTACATTAAATGATATGCGCCCAGTGAATGATGCAGCCTTGTATGCACCGCCCCGGGATACACAAGCGCCGCCATTGCCATCTGGTGAATGCGGCGTAAACGCTGGTAATAAGGATGAGAAATAATTTTAAAGATCAGATCATCATCTATTGTGATAAAACCATAAACCGGATCGTTGATTATTTTGCGGTGCAACATCTATAAATTGTTAAAATGTATAAGCCAGATTGCAAAGGTAATTTTTGGAATGGGAATAAATTACATTTGTGCTGCCCCTATCCCCGAAGGGGAGAAAAGAGACCCCATCCCCTAAAGGGGTAAAAAGGAAATTACAAGTGTGTTGAATAAAGATAAAAATGTACAAGTGAGTGACACAACGATGATGACCAAAGAACAAATGCCGGTAACTAAAATAATTTCTACATTATGAGTTTAGCAAAAATTTTATGGGTTGATGATGAAATGGAGAGCCTGAAATCCCAGATCATGTTTTTGGAAAATAAAGGATACGAAGTAAAATCTTTAAGCAATGGTTTTGATGCGGTTGATTTTGTAAAAGACAATGAAGTGGATGTTGTATTGCTGGATGAAAGTATGCCCGGCATTTCCGGTTTGGAAACGCTTCAGAAAATTAAAGAGATAAAAGCTCATACACCTATTGTACTAATTACGAAAAACGAGACTGAGAATTTAATGGATGAAGCCATTGGCTCGCAGATAACCGATTATTTAATTAAGCCGGTTAATCCAAACCAGGTTTGGCTTTCATTAAAAAAGATAATTGATAACAGGAGACTTGTTGCGGAAAAAACAACCTCATCCTACCAACAGCAATTCAGGGAATTATTTATGGCATTGAGTAATAACCCTGATCATAGTGAATGGATGGAAATTTATAAAAAGCTTGTTTATTGGGAGCTTGAAATGAAAAAAAGCGATAGTCCTGAAATGCAGGAAGTTTTTCAATCGCAAAAACAGGAAGCCAATACGGAGTTCTTTAAATTCATTTCAAAATATTATTCTTCATGGGTTACCAATCCTGCGGCTGATGCACCGGTTATGAGTAACACTTTAATGAAGTATAAAGTTTTTCCTCATGTAGAAAAGGGAACACCAACTTTTTTTGTGCTGATAGATAATTTGAGGCTCGATCAATGGAAAACAATTCAGCCAATTTTTGCAGAGAGCTTTAGAATTCAGGAAGAAGAAACGTTTTATTCTATTTTGCCAACTGCAACACAATACAGCCGCAATGCAATTTTTGCCGGTCTATTGCCTGTTGATATTGAAAAACAATTTCCGGTTGAGTGGAAAAATGATGATGAGGAAGGCGGTAAAAATATGTTTGAAGAAGGATTTTTTAAAGCACAGCTGCAACGGTTAAGAAAAACAGATTTGAAATATTCATACACTAAGATCACCAACCATCATGATGGACAAAAATTGGTTGATAATATTCATAATATGCTGCAGAATGATCTGAATATTATTGTTTACAATTTTGTTGATATGCTTAGCCATGCAAGAACAGAAATGGAAGTGCTTAAAGAACTTGCTGCAGATGAAGTAAGCTACCGCAGCATTACAGCATCGTGGTTTGAGCATTCTCCATTGCACCAGGCGTTAAAAAAGATTTCAGATAAAAAAATTAATCTCATTGTTGCAACAGATCACGGAAGCGTTAGGGTAAACACACCAAGCAAAGTAGTTGGCGATAAGCAGACGACAGCTAATCTGCGATATAAGCATGGAAGAAATTTAAATTATGAGGCAAAAGAAGTGTTGGCTTACAGAGATCCGCGGCAGGCAGGCTTGCCTGTTCCTAATGTAAATTCTTCTTTTATTTTTGCAAAACAGGATGGCTATTTATGTTATCCTAATAATTATAATCACTTTGTAAATTATTATCGCAATACATTTCAGCATGGTGGTATAAGCCTGGAAGAAATGATAATTCCGGTAATAAGAATGACAAGTAAAGCTCCCTGACTCCCGAAGGGGGAACTTAGGTTGTGAGATTATTCTTTGTCAGAAAAATTCTTTATTCCGAAAGTTTTTAATGCAACTTTAAATTGCCGGGCATAGCAGTAATGATGATATGGAAGATTTGATGATTGAATTTATTCTGAAGTACCGTCCCTCAAAATAAAATTCTGGCAACTTTCCTTCTCCTTTAGGAGAAGGTGCCCGTAGGGGGATGAGGTAGAGAGGGATAAGAGGGTGAGGCTTATTGACAAGTAAAGTCTGAACCATGATTTATGGGGTTACCGGATTTATGGGAAAACATAATCCAGTGTTTGTAAATTTTGTTACATTTTTTATTTTAAATTAAATAAACCCGTAAGGTTTTGGGTATGAAGTACAATCAATCAACATTAAACAGGCTTGAAAAAATTTTAGAAGAAGCAGGGTATGTTGTCCGCTATGAAAGAGGTTCATTCAAAAGTGGCTATTGTATTTTAGAAGAAAAGAAAGTAGTAGTACTTAATAAATTTTTAAACACTGATGGAAAAATAAATACGCTTATTGATCTTATGCCGGCATTACAGGTTACTTATGAATTGCTCACTATTGATTCCCAAAAAATGTATGTTGAAGTAATGCAGAAACATGAAGCGTGAATTGTCAATCGTCAATAGGTCATTAGTCATTCTGTTTTTTATTGTCTATTGTCTATTGCCTATTATCTATTATTCTACTTATTACTATTCACGTTTGCAAAAGTTATTTAGCTTTGGCAGGTGAGCTATCCAGATTTAAAGATCACTTTTCTTGGTACCGGTACCAGCAGTGGAGTACCTATGATAGGCTGCAATTGCGAGGTTTGTATATCTCCTGATAAAAAAGACAAGCGTTTACGCAGCAGTATTTTAGTGCAAAGCAAAACAACTACATTGGTGGTTGATACAACTCCTGACTTTCGTTATCAAATGCTACGTGCTGATGTAAAGCATTTGGATGCAGTGGTTTTTACTCATCCGCATAAAGACCATATTGCAGGGCTTGATGATATAAGGGCTTATAACTTTTTTTTAAATAAGCCAATGGAAATTTTTGCCAATGCCTTAACCGAAGAAGCATTAAGAAGAGAGTTTGTTTATGTGTTTGCTGAAAATAAGTATCCCGGTATTCCTAAATTAAATATGAATACAATTGCAACCGAGCCATTTATGGTAGGCGATATACCAATAATTCCAATTGTTGTTTATCATTTAAAAATGCCTGTGTTGGGTTTCAGGTTTGGAAAGTTTACTTATATAACAGATGCAAACAGGATTGATGAAAATGAGAAACAGAAAATTAAAGGCAGCGAAGTAATTGTATTAAATGTATTGCGAAAAGAAAAACATATTTCTCATTTTACTTTGGACGAAGCAGTGACATTGGTAAAGGAGTTAAAAATCCCTAAGGCATATTTTACGCATATAAGCCACCAGCTTGGCAAACACGAAGATATAAATAATGAATTGCCGCTGAATATGCAACTGGCATGGGATGGATTGGTGTTACATTTATAAACTTTTTAAAGTTTACCTAAAACCAAACTTTTTTAGGGTAAAAATTCCGGGTGATTTCACCCTCCTATATAAAGTTCTGATAATGAATAGTTTCACCTCAATTTTTAATCATTTTAGGTACAAAATCAAGTGTAAATTCAATGATTTTATCGGGTTTACCCGCAGTTTTTACTCCCTAAAATAGGGTGTTTTACCCGTTGTTTGGCACAATGAGAGATGCTACTTTTCCAGTATGTGGAAACAATTTCTTCATGAGTATCTAAGTTTTACCAAAAAAGAAAGAACAGGAATTTTTATTCTTCTTGCATTGATAATTCTCTGCTTACTTCTTCCATTTTTATATCCCTATTTCATTCACCATAAAACTTATGATCACTCACAATTTGATAAAGAAATTTCCCAATTAAAAATTCAGCATACTGATAGTCTAACTGATAAAAAATATTATAATAAAAATTTTGATGAAAATAATTATACCAATTATTATGAGCCATCTGAAAAAAATTATTATACAAAACCAAAAGGAGAGGTATTTTATTTTGATCCCAACACAGCTTCTGCAAGCGATTGGAAGCGATTAGGTATAAGGGATAAAACTATTGAAACAATTCAAAAATATTTATCCAGGAGCGGCCATTTTTATAAGCCTGAAGATATTAGCAAAATATGGGGATTGCATAAAGATGATATTGAACGCTTATTGCCTTACGTTAGAATTGAAAATATCAAAAAGGAATATGCTAACAATGAACCATCTAATTTTCAAAACAATAATCCTACATATAAAAAACCATCTCCTCAAATCATAGATATTAATACATCAGACACAACTGCGTTTATTTCCCTGCCTGGTATTGGCAGTAAGCTTGCTCAACGCATCATAGCATTCCGTGATAAGCTTGGAGGATTTTATTCAGTTGATCAGATCAAAGAAACTTACGGCTTGCCCGATTCTACCTTTATCAAAATAAAACCAAAGCTTATTCTTACAAACCCCGGCGTAAAACAAATAAATATTAATACTGCTACGCTTGATGAAATGAAATCACATCCTTATATCAGGTTCAATCTTGCCAATGCAATCATGCAATACAGAACTCAGCATGGAGATTTTTCTTCTGTTGCTGATATAAAAAAAATAATGATTGTTATTGATGAGGTTTTTAATAAGGTGTCTCCATATCTTATAGTAAACTAATAAAATTTTTATGGATCAATTTCACAGGTTATGCCAATCTGGTTATCTTGCAAGATTATATAATATTTATTTATGGATTTTAAAAGAACTGAACTTACAGAGCAGGTTGCACAAACAGCCAGGGATTTTGCATTGCAAAATATTAAGCCGCACGTAATGGAATGGGATGAAACGCAGACGTTCCCTGTTGAGGTTTTTAAACAATTGGGAAAGCTTGGTTTAATGGGAGTACTTGTGCCTGAAAAATATGGTGGCGCCGGACTTGGTTATTTTGAGTACAGCGAAATAATACAGGAAATTGCAAAAGTTTGCGGTTCAATCGGGCTTTCTGTGGCTGCACATAATTCATTATGTATAGGTCATATTTTATCATTTGGAAGTGAAGAACAAAAAAATAAATATCTCCCAAAACTGGCTACAGCAGAGCATATTGGCGCATGGGGGTTAACTGAAGCAAACACCGGAAGTGATGCAGGAAATATGAAATGCACTGCTGTGAAAGATGGCGATGACTGGATTATAAACGGTACAAAATGCTGGATAACCCATGGTAACAGCAGCGATGTTGCTGTTGTAATTTGCAGAACCGGCGAACCAAGAACAAGAAATAATTCAACGGCATTTGTTATTGAACGTGGCACATCGGGATTCAGTGCAGGCAAAAAGGAAAATAAACTTGGGATGAGAGCAAGTGAGACAACTGAAATGATCTTTGATAATTGTCGCATTCCTGATGAAAATCGTTTAGGAGAAATTGGGGAAGGATTTAAGCAGGCAATGAAAGTGTTGGATGGGGGAAGAATATCAATTGCGGCGTTATCAGTGGGTATAGCAAAGGGCGCCTACGAAGCATCAGTGCAATATTCAAAAGAAAGGCACCAGTTTGATCAACCAATTGCCAACTTTCAGGGAATTTCTTTTAAGCTTGCTGATATGGCTACTGAAATAAGGGCAGCAGAACTTTTGATTGCACAATGCTGCGACAAAAAAATGCGTGGTGAAAATATTACCAAAGAGTCTGCTATGGCAAAATATTATGCCAGCGAAATTGCTGTAAAAGTTTCTACAGATGCGGTTCAGATATTTGGTGGTTATGGTTATACAAAAGATTTTCCGGTAGAAAAATTTTACCGTGACAGTAAGCTTTGCACTATTGGTGAAGGCACAAGTGAAATACAAAAAATTATTATAGCAAGAGAAGTATTAAAGTGAGATCCAATACTTCTTATTTTTTTATTTACTAATTACTTATCACTCACTCCGTATCATACCTGTCTACACTTTCAATACCTGGTAATTTTTTTACCTGCTCTACAAGTTCTTCCAATTCATCTTTATCATGCACATACACTTTAATATTGCCTTCAAACAAGCCATCTTTTGCTTCAAGAGTAAGAGCGTTAATATTGATCTTTAATTCTCCGCTTATCAAATTGGTTATTTTATTTATCACACCAACATCGTCAAGCCCAATAATTTTTATGCCGGTAAGAAAAGAAATTTCCTTATTCTTTACCCACTTTGTTTTTACTACACGATGTCCGTAGTTAGATAATAATCTTGTGGCATTCGGACAATTAGTGCGGTGTATTTTTAAGCCTTCACTCTGTGTAATAAATCCAAATACATCATCGCCTGGGATTGGCTTGCAGCAGTTAGCTAAGGTGTACATTATTTTATCACTGCTTTCTCCAAAAATGATAAGCTCTGCATCTTTTTGTAAAGTTTTTTTCGCTTCCATTTTCTCCTTATCCTCCCCCTTCGGGGGAGATAGAGGGGGCTTTGGTGCAATAAGCTTTTCTCCTGCTACTGTAAATTCTTTTAGCTCTTTCAGATCAATTTTCTTTACAGCAATTTCATATAGAAGATCAAGAGGAGATGCCAGTTTATAAAAGTTTGCAAGCTCTTCCATATTAGGATAACTCATCGCTGCTCCTATTCCATCAAGTTTACGCTGTAATATATATTTGCCTTCTTCTGCAATTGTTCTTTTTTCTTCTTTTAAAGAATCTTTTATTTTAGATTTTGCTTTTGTGGTAACTACAAAATTCAGCCATTCGCTGTTTGGTTTTTGTTTAGCAGAAGTAATAATTTCAATCTGGTCTCCACTGCGTAATTTATGCCCGATGGGTACCAGCTTATGATTCACTTTTGCGCCAATACATTTAACTCCCACATCTGTATGCACTGCAAAAGCAAAGTCCAGCGCCGATGCGCCAATAGGCAACATTTTTACATCTCCTTTTGGAGTATATACATAAATTTCTTCTGCTAAAAAAGAGAGTTTAAAATCCTGTAAAAAATCAATTGAGTTGGTATCCTGGTTGGCAAGCACTTCTCTTATCTGGTGAAACCAAATGTCAAACCTGTTTTCATCGTTAGTACCCTCTTTATATTTCCAATGTGCAGCTAATCCTTTTTCAGCAATATCATTCATTCGTTTGGTGCGAATTTGTACTTCAACCCATTTACCATTGGAGCCCATAACTGTTGTATGCAAGGCTTCATAACCATTGCTTTTAGGATTGCTAAGCCAGTCTCTTAAACGTTCCGGTGCCGGAGTATATTCATCTGTTATTATGCTGTATACTTTCCAGCAATCTTCTTTTTCTTTTTCTGGCGGTGAATTTAAAATAACACGAATGGCAAACAGGTCGTACACTTCTTCAAAGGCAACACCTTTCTTTTTCATTTTAGTCCAAATGGAATGAATGCTTTTTGGTCTTCCATATATTTCAAAATCAAATTCGCCCTGTTCTAATTTTTCTTTAATTGGTCTGATGAAATCATTAATGTAACGGGTACGTTCTCTTTTGGTATCATGAAGTTTTTGAGCAAGATATTTATAACTATCAGGCTCCATATATTTCATTGCCAGGTCTTCCATTTCTGTTTTAATATTGTAAAGACCCATGCGGTGGGCAAGCGGAGCATATACATAAACCGTTTCGGAAGAAATTTTTAATTGCTTTTCTCTCTTCATGCTATCGAGCGTACGCATGTTGTGTAAGCGGTCAGCAAGCTTTATCAAAATAACCCTGGGATCGTCAGTAAGCGTTAATAATATCTTTTTAAAATTTTCTGCCTGCTTCGAAGTATCGGTATCAAGAACGTTTGATATTTTAGTAAGACCGTCTACAATCTTTGCTATTTCGCCGCCAAATTCCCTTTGTATATCCTCTAAAGAAATATCAGTATCCTCAACTGTGTCGTGCAGCAATGCACAAATAGTACTTCTTACGCCCAAACCAATTTCTTCCACGCAGATCATAGCAACAGCAAGCGGATGCAAAATATACGGCTCGCCGCTTTTGCGCCGCATGGTTTTATGAGCCTCCACCGCCATTTCAAAAGCGGTCCGGATCATTTCTTTATCCCCCGGCTTTAATTTAGTTTTTAAAGAACGCAGCAATGCCCGGTAATGACGAAGAATTTCCTTTCTTTCCTGTTCTTCGTTTAAATTATATTTCGGTATTTCTACTGCAACTTCCATTAATAACGAATTTACGAAAAATTGGGGAGGGCTTTAGATTAACAATGTGTGAAGAATTTACAAATAATTATTTTGAAGGTTTATTTAATCCTTTTCCGGCATGTTTTTCTTTCCATCAAATCCATTACTTTTGCAGCCCTTAAAAGCCCATGTGGTGAAATTGGCAGACACGTCAGACTTAGGATCTGATGCCGCAAGGTATGGGGGTTCGAGTCCCTCCATGGGCACATCGCCAAAAGTCATTGGTCAATAAGTCAATAGGTCATTAAATTAATAATATCAACCATTGACTTAATGACTATTGACCAATGACTCAAATAAAACAAGAATACAATAATTATGGCAACGGTTACAAGAGAGAATATTGGTTTATTACATGATAAATTAACGGTTAAAATAACTAAGGAAGATTATTATCCTTCGTTTGAAAAATCAATTAAAGAATACAGTAAAAAAGCAAACATACCCGGTTTTAGAAAGGGTATGGTTCCAACAGGGATGGTGAAAAAAATGTATGGCGCTTCTGTGTTTTATGATGCAGTTATTAAGGAGGTTGAAAAAGAAATTCAGAAATATCTTGCTACAGAAAAACCTGATTTTTTTGCGCAGCCTTTGCCAATGAGCAGCGATCTCCGCAACCTGGATATGAACAATCCTGCTGATTATGAATTCCCGTTTGAAATTGGTTTAAAGCCACAAATAGATGTTGATTTTTTAAAAGCTAAACTTACACTCCACAAAGTGAAAGTGTCAGATGAAATGATCAATGAAGAAATAGAACGGTTACAAAATCGTCATGGCAAAATGCTTGAGCCGGAAACTGTTACCTCAGAAGACAATGTGCTTAATGTAAATTTTGTGGAAGCTGACGCAGAAGGAAATCCAGTGCAGGGTGGCATTTCAAAAGATAATTCTTTATTGGTTAAATATTTTACTCCTGCCTTTCGTGAACAATTAATGGGTAAAAAGGAAGATGACAGCATTGTTCTGCAATTAAATAATGCATTTGAGGAGAAAGAAAGAGAATGGATCACAGGTGATTTAGGATTAAATAAAGATGATGCATCTGCAGGTGATAAACATTTTAAATTGACCATCACCAAAGTAGGGTTAGTTGAAAAAAGAGAATTGAATGAAGAATTTTTTAAAGAAGTTTTTCCGGGTAAAGAAATAAAAACAGAAGAGGAATTCAGGGACGAATTAAAACAGGAAATTCAAAAGCATTGGGATGCACAAAGCCGCTTGCAATTCCACGATCAGATTTATCATAATCTGTTAGATACTCCAATACAATTTCCCGAAAATTTTTTAAAAAGATGGCTGCAAAGAGGTGGAGAAAAAGAAAAATCTTCGGAAGAAGTTGAGGCAGAGTTCCCATCATTTACCAATCAATTAAAGTGGACGCTGATCAGCGATAAAATAATTAAAGAAAATAATTTAGAAGTAACGCAGGAAGAGTTGAGAGAAAATATGGAGAAAGAAATTCTGCAATACTTCGGGCAAATGAAAATGGACGGAGATACAAGCTGGATAGAAAGCTATATTGACAGGATGATGAAAGATAAAAAGCAGGTTGACAGCAGTTATAGAAGACTTATCACCGACAAATTATTTACATGGGCAGAAGGACAGGTAAAGCCAGAGGAGAAAGAAGTTTCTGCAGAAGAACTAACTGCCATGCAACACAACCACCATCATTAAAACTGTCAGTTGTGAGTTGTGAGTTGTCAGCCTGCCTGTCCGGTAGGCAGGTAATCAATAAGCCATTTAGTCATTAAATCATTATATATTTATTTGTATACCCCTTTAGGGGATAGGGGTACAATATTTGGGAACTTCAATTCAATATAAATTTCTTCTACTAAATTATACATATGAACCAGGGAAAAGAATTTGAAAAATTCGCCATAAAACATCAGGGTATCAGCAGCCATACTTTGCATGATTACATCCAACATAATGTAACCAATCTTACTCCGAATATCATTGAAGAAAGACCAATGAACATTGCTGTAATGGATGTTTACAGCCGTTTGATGATGGACAGAATAATTTTTTTGGGGTATCCTGTATCTGATGAGGTTGCAAATATTATTACAGCCCAGCTATTATTTTTAGAAAGTACTGACCGCACAAGAGATATTCAGCTCTATATAAATTCTCCCGGTGGCAGTGTATATGCAGGCCTTGGCTTGTATGACACAATGCAATTTGTAAGTCCGGATATTGCTACTATTTGTACAGGTATGGCAGCAAGTATGGCAGCAGTTTTAATGGCTGCAGGCGCACCGGGAAAACGTACTGCATTAAAACATGCACGTATCATGATGCATCAGCCAAGTGCCGGTGCAATGGGGCAGGCAAGTGATGTGGAGATAACCGTAAATGAAGTAAGAAAAGTAAAGCAGGAATTATATGAAGTACTTTCAACTCATACAGGGCAAACCGTAGAAAAAGTTGCTAAAGACTGCAACCGTGATTACTGGATGACAGCTCCGGAAGCAAAAGATTATGGTTTGGTAGATGAAGTTTTATTGATCAATTCAAAAAAAGAAAAAAAATTAAAGCCTTAAGTATGAATTTTTATAATAAACAATTTATAAGATTGGAAGAAGAAGAAGAAGAGCCAAAAGAGATTCCGGAAAATCCTATGGAGAAAATGATGGGAGGGATGATGTTTGATAAAAAATTTATTGAGCAGAGAAAAATCTTTTTATGGGGAGTTGTGGATGATAAAAGCGCCAAAGATATTACGAACCGTCTTTTATATTTAGAAGCTACCGACCCCGGAAAAGAGATAACATTCTATATTAATTCACCTGGTGGTGTAATTACAAGCGGTATGGTAATTTATGATACCATGAAAATGATCTCTTCTCCTGTAAGTACTGTATGCATGGGCATAGCAGCAAGTATGGGAAGTATTTTATTAAGTGGCGGCGAAAAAGGAAAGCGATTTATTTATCCTCATGGAGAAGTAATGATACACCAGCCAAGCGGCGGCGGACAAGGCACTAGTGCCGACCTGGAAATAATGGCTATACAAATTTTAAAAGCAAAACAATTAGGCGCAAGAATATTGGCAGAAAATTGCGGACAATCTTACGATAAAGTGATGGAAGATTTTGATCGTGATTACTGGATGGATGCAAATGAGAGTATGACCTACGGCATTGTAGATGGAATAATGGATAAATTCTAAAACCCCAACCCCTAATGAGAAATTCGGGAAGCATCGTTATAAGTTAAAATCTTGTCTCTCCTTTGTACCAGAGCAAACCATTTCGTATTTTTACAATCTTTTAAAAAATAAATTCCTTTAGGGGATAGGGTTTATGGCTAAACAACAAACTTTACATTGTTCATTTTGCGGCAGGAACCGTGATGAGGTAAAAATTCTTATCGCAGGTCAGGAAGGGCATATTTGCGAGAATTGCGTTGAGCATGCCCAGGAGATCATCGGGCAGGAAATGATACATCAGCCGGATAAATCTGCAGTTACATCTAATTATAAGCTTTCAGTTAAAAAGCCAATGGAATTAAAAAAATTCCTTGATGAATATGTAATTGCCCAGGATGATGCAAAGAAAGTTTTAGCTGTGGCGGTGTACAATCATTACAAGCGGATGAATCAAAAAATTGATAACGATGTAGAGATTGAAAAGAGCAATATTATTATGGTTGGTGAAACAGGTACCGGAAAAACTTTACTGGCTAAAACAATAGCCAGGGTGCTTAATGTTCCGTTTGCCATTGTTGATGCTACCGTTTTCACAGAAGCCGGTTATGTCGGTGAAGATGTAGAAAGTATTCTTAGCCGTTTATTACAGGTTTGTAACTATGATGTTGCTGCTGCTGAAAAAGGTATTGTATATATTGATGAGATTGATAAGATTGCCCGTAAAAGCGATAATCCAAGCATCACAAGAGATGTTAGTGGCGAAGGTGTTCAGCAAGGGTTACTTAAACTTTTGGAAGGTACAGATGTATTGGTGCCACCACAGGGCGGAAGAAAACATCCTGAACAAAAACTGGTAAAATTAAACACCAGCAACATCTTATTTATTTGCGGTGGTGCGTTTGACGGAGTTGACAGGTTGATTGCACGCAGGATGAATACCAATGCAATTGGCTTTAATGTAAATAAAGACCAGCAGGAATATCAGCGCAAAAATTTATTGCAATTTGTAAACGCACAGGATCTTAAAGCATTTGGTTTAATACCTGAATTGCTTGGAAGATTGCCTGTTATAACATATTTAAATCCACTGGATGCTATCACTTTGCGCAGCATATTAACCGAGCCTAAAAATTCTCTTATTAAGCAATATGTAAGATTATTTGAGATAGAGGGAATAGAACTTATTATAGACAATGATGTTTATGATTTCATGGTTGAAAAAGCTATGGAATATAAATTGGGCGCCCGCGGGCTTCGCAGTATTTGCGAAAGCATTCTCACCGATGCAATGTATGAGCTCCCATCTCAAAAAGTAAAGAGTTTCCATCTTACTATGGAATATGCTAATCGTAAATTCAATATCAGTAAACTAAGCATTCTTAAAGTAGCGTAGTATTTGTTTGTACTTAGCTTTTGTGCTACTATTAAGCATCGTTGGCACTCACTTGTGCTGCATACCAATATTCAGCCTCTTCTTTTTCCACTATTTCCAAACAATGCAGAAATATAAACTGCATTTACTTTTTTTCATTTTATTTTTACCAAACTTAACAAATAAGAATTCAGAAATCATATGGTAGATGTTATTCTCGGCTTACAATTTGGCGATGAAGGCAAAGGAAAAATTGTAGATTATTTTGCGAAAGGCTACGATGTTATTGCCCGTTTCCAGGGCGGACCAAATGCAGGTCATACCTTATATGTAGATGGCAAAAAAATTGTTCTGCATCAAATTCCTTCCGGAATTTTTCATGAAAATAAAATTAACCTTATCGGCAATGGTGTTGTTCTTGACGCTGTTATCTTAAAAAAAGAGTGTGAGTCAGTTGCAGCAATGGGAATTGATTATAGAAAAAATCTTTTCATCAGTCAGCGGGCACATCTGATATTACCAACCCACCGTGCACTTGATAAAGCAAGTGAAGCATCAAAAGGCAATGAAAAAATTGGCTCTACTCTAAGAGGAATAAGTCCTGCTTATATGGATAAGACCGGTCGTAACGGTTTACGGGTTGGTGACGTGCTTGACAAAAGCTTTACAACACAATACATCCGGTTAAGATTAAAGCATCAAAAGCTTTTAGAAAATTTTTCTTTTAATGAAGATATTTCTGCCTGGGAAGAAGAATTTTTTGAAGCCCTTGAATTTTTAAAAGAGCTGCAAATTGTGAATGGAGAATATTTTATAAACAATAAAATTCAGCAAGGCAAAAAAGTATTAGCCGAAGGTGCGCAGGGAAGCATGCTGGATGTTGATTTTGGCACGTTTCCCTATGTTACATCTTCCAATACTATATCTGCAGGTGTTTGTTCAGGGCTTGGTGTTGCTCCGCAAAAGATAAAAGAGATACTGGGTGTTACCAAGGCATATTGCACCAGAGTAGGCAGTGGTCCGTTCCCTACAGAATTAAATGATGAAACAGGAGAGCTGTTAAGAAAAACCGGTAATGAATTTGGAAGTACTACCGGCCGTCCCCGCCGCTGTGGCTGGATAGATCTTGTTGCCTTAAAGTTTGCCTGCATGATAAATGGGGTAACGCAATTGGTTATGACCAAGGCTGATATTTTAGATTCTTTGGATACGTTGCAGGTATGTAATTCGTATAAAATAGATAATAAAGAAATTGATGAAATTCCTTTTCAGATGTTGAGAATGAATGTTGAACCGGTATACCAAACTTTTGAAGGATGGAAAACAGATATAACATCAGTAAAAAGTTTTGAGGAGTTACCTTCTAAAATGAAAGTGTATATAAATTACCTAAATGAAACTTTAAAAATTCCTGTAAAATTTATTTCCAATGGTCCGGGGAGTGACCAGCTTATTGTGGCATTATGATTGCGGCTTGGCAACCGTATTGAATTAAAATCTTAAAAAAAATATTTAAATATTTTTGGCTAATTGAAAAACTCGTAGAAATTTTACATTATTAATCCCATTGAATATGAAATCAAAATTTGATAAGGATAAAAAGACTTCAGCAAAAAAATCTTTTTCTGATGACGATGATATTACTTCGAAAAAGGCATCTTCAAAATCTGAAACAGACGAAGATGATGATGATATGGATGAGAAACCTTTAAAAAAAGGAAAGGCATCAGCAAAAAAAGGAAGAGGTGATGACGATGATGACGATGTTGAAGATGATTGGGAAAAAGCGGATGATGACGATTACGATCCTGATTTTGAAGAATTTGATATTCCAAAATCAAAAATAAAAACAGGACCCTCAAAAAAAGGTAAAGGCGATGATGATGATCTTGGTCTTGATGATGACTTTAAAACGCTTGACCTTTTTAATGAGGGTACAGGAGGTGTAGATGATGATGAGGATGATGATTTTTAATTGATCCACATCCTCTTGCGATAAAAAATAGTGAATAGAAAGTTTACATCTTATCAGGTAAATAATTTTATTGAGTGTAAAACTAAAATGTTGAATTGGGCAAAACAGTTCAACATTTTTTGTTTGCTTGATAATCATCAATATAATTTTTCCGATTCGCAATTCGAATGTTTATTGGCAGCAGGCTCAGTTAAAACGCTGCAATCTACACCTGGTAATGCTTTTGAAGGTTTACAAGAATTTGTTCAGGAGGAGCAGGATTGGATATTCGGTCATCTTGGCTATGATCTTAAAAATGAGATCGAGAATTTATCTTCTAAAAATTTTGATGGTATTCAATTTCCTGACCTATTCTTTTTTGTACCACAAATTATTTTAATTCTAAAAGAAAATAAGTTAGAGATTGGTGTTATTGATAAAGACGCTGATGTTATTTTTAATGCAATTCTTTCAACATCTGCAAGCTCTTTACCCATACGATCTAAACCTCAGAAAATAAAAAGCAGATTTTCTAAAGAAGAATATTTAAGCGCTGTTAAGCATATTCAGCAGCATATTCTTCGCGGAGATTGTTATGAAATAAATTTTTGCCAGGAATTTTATGCCGAAAATTGCGAAATCGATCCCTTAGATATTTATTTAAAACTTAGTCGGCTTTCTCCAAATCCTTTTGCCGGATTTTATAAGCTTAATGATAAATTTTTAGTGTGCTCCAGTCCGGAAAGATTTTTAAAGAGGCTTGGCAATAAAATATTTTCCCAGCCAATAAAAGGAACATCTAAAAGAAATTTAAATAATGTAAAAGAAGATGAAAGAAATAAAAAGAAATTATCCCGGAACAAAAAAGAGATCTCGGAAAATGTAATGGTGGTAGATTTAGTGCGTAATGATCTTAGTAAAGTATGTATAGAAGGATCGGTTAAAGTGGAAGAGCTTTTTGGGCTTTATACATTTCCGCAGGTTCATCAAATGATCTCAACTGTATGCGGAACAATTGATAAACATGCCAGCCTTTCTGATATTTTAAAAGCCACCTTTCCCATGGGTTCTATGACTGGTGTTCCTAAAAAAAGTGTAATGCATTTGATAGAGAAGTATGAAAAAACAAAGCGTGGTTTATTTTCAGGTGCAATTGGATACATAACGCCTGAAGGAGACCTGCCTGCCGGACAGGCAGGTTTTGATTTTAATGTAGTGATACGGAGTATACTTTATAATTCAACCAATAAATATGTAAGTATGCAGGCAGGTTCGGCAATTACTTTTTATAGTGAGGCAGAAAGAGAATATGAAGAATGCCTGGTAAAAATTGAAGCGATGAAAAAAGTACTGAAGTGATTATTTTTTCTTTTTGAACATTTTCTGATCAGGATAAACCGTTTTAGTTTCGGTATTAACTGTATTCAATAAAACATGCACACATTCATTAAGAATAGGATATTTATTGGCTACAAAAAGATCCATTTTATCAGAAGGTAATCTAAGGTCGAATCCTTCACCTGAAGACATTACCATATCAAAGCCCGGATTTAAACGATTAAATTCTATGATATCCATAGAAAGATTTTTCGCAATAATTACTGAATTATATTTTCCGGAAATATTCAGTACTTCAGAATTATTAGCATCTTCCTGCGAAACAGTAGATTTAAATACATTATTGCCAGCTCTTAATGTTGAATAATCCATATTACCGGAAGTGGTGTTATCACCAGCTTCCATAATATAATGCGTGGCAATAAATTTCTTTACATGATTGCGGGATTCTTCCGGCAAATAATATTGTAAAGCCCAAAAATTTCTTGATCCGCTTTGCCTGATAGCGCTGTAAACTCTTGCAGGACCACCGTTATAGGCTGCAATTACAAGCAACCAATCTTTTAGATCTTTATATAAAGTGAGCAAATATCTTGCTGCAGCATTGGTGCTTTTAAAATAATCTGTTCTTTCGTCAATAAATCCATTTACCTGTAATCCATAATCTTTTGCAGTATAGCTCATAAACTGCCAGGGGCCACGGGCACCTACCCACGATGTAGCGTTTGAATTTAAATTACTTTCAATAACAGCCAGGTATTTTAATTCTTTGGGTAAGCCATATTGAGTAAGAATATTATCAATAAAATTAAATTTTAAAGATGCTGTGCTTTTTAATTTTTGCAGATAACTTCCATGCGCCTGTAAATAATCCTGCATATAACTTTCAGCATAAGGATTTACCTGGGACGAATAAGGCATTGTTGAATTGTAGGAATAATTTTTAAAAAGATTCTTAAAGCCATATTTAGTTTCCTGGCTCAGGTATTGGATCTTTTCTTTTTTAGGAAGTTCCCTGGATTTTAATATTTCATCAATTGCTTCATCTTCCGAATCAGCTGATTTTACTATCGTATCTGTTAAAGATTTTTGCAAAGGATTTTTATCCCCAAAATTTTTTGCAGAAGAACTGTATTGTAATACAATTAAAAAGAAAGATATGGATAGAAATCTTTTCATGCCGTTTTATAATCCTTTAATAGCCTGTTTGAAATTTGCAGCAAAGTTACTTCATTGTACTTATCTGACATAATCTGAACGCCAAAAGGCATGTTATTAAAGTGTTTAAATAACGGCAGAGAAATTGCCGGAATGCCGGTAAGATTGGCAAATACCGTATAAATATCAGCCAAATACGTTGCTACCGGATCTTTTTCCATTGTGCCAATATTTAACGCAGTAGCAGGTACTGTTGGTATAAGGATGGCATCAAAATCTTTGAAGATCTTTTTTGTTTGGTCAACCAATAGCCTTCTAACCTGTTGAGCTTTAGTAAAATATGCTTCATAATAACCTGAGCTTAAAACAAAAGTCCCTAACATTATTCTGCGTTTCACTTCCTTTCCAAAACCTTTTGTACGAGCTTTAGTATACATATCTGTAAGATTGATATCTGGATTTCCTTCTCTATAGCCAAAACGTACACCATCGTATCGGGATAAATTGCTTGATGCTTCTGCAGTGGCTAAAACATAATAAGCAGGCACTATATAATCCAACAATTCAAAATCAATTCCCTTTACTTCATACCCATCTGCTCTTAATTTTTTAATAAGGTCTTCTATGCTATTTTTTATTTCAGGATCAAGAGAAGGATGATCCAAAGCATTTTTAAAATAAGCAAATTTACATCTTGGATTATTATCAGTTGAAGAACTAAATTTTTCTAATTTTTTATTGGAAACCGTGCTATCATAGTCATCTTCTCCCGAAATAACTTCTAATACTAAAGCCACATCTTCTATATTATTTCCAAAAATTCCGATCTGGTCAAAAGAGGAAGCGTAGGCAATTAATCCATGCCTGGAAACTCTGCCATAAGTAGGTTTCAAGCCGATTATTCCGCAAAAATCTGCCGGTTGCCTTACGGAACCTCCTGTATCACTTCCCAGGCTTATCATACACAAAACAGCCTGTACAGCTACTGCAGAGCCACCTGAAGAGCCGCCCGGGACCTTTGTTTCATCTAATGCGTTTAAGACCTTTCCATAAGCAGAATTTTCATTAGTGCTGCCCATTGCGAATTCATCGCAATTGCAATTGCCTATAATTATAGCATCTTCTGCCAATAATTTTTCAACTACAGTTGAATTATAAACAGAGGTAAAGCCCCGTCCGACCGAGTCATCCCCGTCCGTACCGGCACGGGCAGGCGGGCGGGCTTTTAAAATATTGGATGCTGCACTTACCTTGTGGTCTTTATAACAGATAACATCCTTAAGTGCTACAACAACTCCATAAAGTTTTCCTAAAGACTTCCCGTTGATTCTTTTTGCATCTAACTCCTTTGCCCTTTCTATACTTTCTTCTTCATAAACTTCAATAAAAGCATTAAGGTGTTTGAAATCCCTGATCTTATTAAGAAAATATTTTACAGCATTCTCACAACCATTTTTATCGTTTGCAAGTTCTTGCTGGTATTGTTGTATAGTTTTGCTTTGATACAATTTATCAGATACTAATTAATAAAAATCGGCTGAAGCGCAGGAAAATCCAAATGGATATCGAACACTTCAGCCGAATCTATTTTTAAAAAAAATAATTATTTGGGCAATTCAGTTTGATATTGCGTTTGCTGCGCCTGTTGCGCTTGCTGTACTTTTGCCTGAGCCTGCAATAATCTTTCCTGCGCCTGTTTTAATTCAAGTTCAGCGTCCTGCTCTTTTTTTTCCTTCTCATTCATGCCGGCTTCAATCTCATTTTTTACATTTGTTTTGGCATCATTAAATTCACGAACGCCGCGTCCGATGCCTCTCATAAGATCAGGAATTTTTTTACCTCCAAAAAATAATAAAACAACTAAAAGTATTAATATCCATTCTGAGCCGCCCGGCATTGAAAGAAGAAAATAAGTGTTTAAAAAAGTAAGTAACATAATTTTAAAATTAGAAGTTCAAAGATACATTATTTAGATAAGCTATTCATAAACCTGCTAAAATGCCCATCATTTAATTATTTACGAAATAATATAAAGATCAGATGTACAATTTTTTATTTAATGTATAATCTGCGGCATTTCTGTTTACCACTGGCAGCTTCATAGGTGGTTAGCCCCCGGGCACAACTTCCTAAGATTAATGCTGAGAACAGAGCAATAACTAATATTTTTTTCATCTTAATAATATGACAGAGGTAAATAAATAGTTTGTTGAAAAATGAAGCTCAATATTAAATAAAAAACCGAAAGCTCATAGCTTCCGGTTAAACATTATAAATCTATTAAGATATTATTTCATTCTTTTTTCCTTAATACGGGCACTTTTACCGCTTCTTTCACGGAGGAAATACAATTTAGCACGGCGTACTTTACCAACTTTGTGCAATTGAATGCTATCAATATTAGGGGAATACAATGGAAATAAACGCTCAACGCCAATACCATCGCTTATTTTGCGGACAGTGAATGTTGCTGTACCACCTTCGCCCTGGCGTTTAATAACATCCCCTTTAAAACTCTGGATACGCTCTTTATTGCCTTCCTGAATTTTATAGTTAACCGTAATATTATCACCGGCTTTAAATTTTGGCAGTTCTTTCTTTACAGTTAATTGTTCGTGTACAAACGCTATGGCATTCATGACTTTAATTTTAAGGGTGCAAAGGTAAGGAAAAGTTTATTATCTCGCTATGTTTATAGCTCTCTTTTCTCTTATTACTGTAACCTTTATTTGCCCCGGATAAGTCATTTCAGTTTGAATTTTCTGGGCTATCTCAAAACTTAGTTTGTCACTATCACCATCTGATACTTTATCTGCTTCAACAATTACCCTCAATTCACGACCAGCCTGAATGGCGTAAGCTTTTTCAACGCCAGGATAAACTAATGCAAGATTTTCAAGATCCTTGATACGTTGCAGGTATTGCTGCATTATTTCCCGGCGTGCACCTGGTCTTGCACCACTCATGGAGTCACATGCCTGAACAATGGGGGAGATAACATATTCCATTTCCACTTCATCGTGGTGAGCGCCAATGGCATTGCAAACCGCAGGATTTTCACCATATTTTTCCGCCAGTTTCATTCCAAGTAAAGCATGGCTTAATTCTGTTTCTTCATCTGGCACTTTGCCTATATCATGTAAAAGACCTGCACGTTTGGCGAGTTTCGCATTCATGCCAAGTTCAGCCGCCATTATTCCGCAAAGATTTGCTACCTCACGACTGTGCATTAATAAGTTTTGACCGTAAGAAGAGCGGAAACGCATCTTACCAACTATACGAACCAGTTCTTTATGCAAGCCATGAATGCCTAATTCAATTACAGTGCGTTCGCCAATCTCTATAATTTGATCTTCTAATTGTTTACGTGTTTTTTCCACCACTTCTTCAATACGTGCAGGATGAATACGTCCATCAGCTACTAAACGTTGTAAAGAAAGTCTTGCAATCTCACGGCGTAAGGGATCAAATGATGACAAAATGATTGCTTCAGGAGTATCATCAACAATAAGATCCACGCCGGTAGCGGCTTCTATGGCACGAATATTTCTTCCTTCCCTGCCAATGATAGAGCCTTTTATTTCATCGCTTTCAAGATTAAAAACAGTTATAGCATTTTCAATTGCCTGCTCCGCCGCTGTGCGTTGTATGGTTTGAATAATTAATTTTCTGGCTTCTTTATTTGCCCTGAGTTTTGCATCATCAATAATTTCCTGCTGTATAATAAGCGCCTGAGAATGTGCTTCCTGTTTCAGGCTTTCTATTAATTGTGCCTTTGCTTCTTCAGCAGAAAGACCTGCAACTTTTTCAAGTCTGCGGATGTGTTCTTCCTGGTGCTTTTCAAGTTCAGTTCGCTTAATATTTACCACTTCAAGCTGGCGGGTAAGATTTTCTTTTATAACCTCATTATCTTTAATGATTTTGGCAATACTCTGATCTTTTTGATTTACTGATTGTTCTTTTTGTTTAAGACGGTTCTCAGCTTCACTCAATTTTTGGTTGCGTTGAAACACTTCTTTATCATGGTCAGCCTTTAATTGAACAAACGTTTCTCTGGCTTCCAGCAGTTTTTCTTTTTTTAATGTTTCAGCCTGTGTTTTTGTGTCGGAAATAATTTTTTGTGCCTGTTGCTCTGCTTCTTCTACCTGTTTTTTTATGTTTTTTGCAAAGATGAATTTACCCAGTAGAATACCTATTATTAATGCGGCGGCACCAATTATTATTGGAAGTATTTGTGTCATTGATAATTAATGTTTTAAAACGGTTCATAATCTTTTACTACTTAATCCACTTATACTCAAATGAGAATCGTGATAAAACGAAGATAAATAAAAACTGTGGAAATTAATGGACAATCTAAAGATAGGTATTATAGAACCTTATCTATTTGATGCTCTATACCCGATAGTATTTTTTCAAATTCGCTTTCCAGTTGCTGGTTATTTCCTGTAGATGCGGCTTGTGTGGCATACCATATTAATACCATTGCAATGTAATCCTGCATATCCTTTCCGGCAAACTGGGTTTTAAATTCAATTATTTTATCGTTAATTATTTTTAAGGTCTTCCGGATTATTTCTTCGTCTTTAGACAGACTTTTTATGCGATAGGTTCTGTCGCCGATTAAAATATTTATTGGTATGAGTTCTTCTGCCATAACTAATCACTTAGCAATCCAATGCATTTATCAATCTCTTTTATATATTGGTTAATTCGCTTTTCAAATTCTTTTTGATCAGCTTCGGTCATTTGCCCGGAGGCAGCTTTTAAAATATTTACTTTTTGATCAAGTTCGTATAATGTAGATTTATAATCCTCTTCTTTTTGCCTGAGTTTTTTTACCTCATCATTTAAATTGCCATTTTCTTTTTTTAAGGCAACATGTTTTTTTAATAACTGCTGAAGTTTTTCATTAATTAATTTGATATGTGCTTCAAGATTATTCATTAAGAGGCTTTTCTTATTTCTGCGCCTAATTCTTTTTCATAAGATACAATTATTTTATTCATCATTGCATCAATCTCTTTATCAGTAAGTGTTTTTTCTTTGTCAGAAAAAGTAAAACTAACTGCAAGAGATCTTTTATCCTGTCCTAATTTTTCGCTTTCAAAAATATCAAACAATTTAATGTTAACCAGTTTAGAAATGTTTAAAGACTTAATTAAGCTTTCCACATTTTCATAAGAAATATTTTTATTCACTATCATCGATATATCTCTTTGTACTTCCGGATATTTTGATATTTCTGAAAATTCAATTTTTACTTTCTTAGCAAATCCTGTTAATTTTCCCCAATTTATATCAGCAAAAAAAACAGGTTGTTTTATAGAGAATTGTTCAAGTTTGTTTTTATCTACAGTATTTATTTGTGCAACTAATTCATCGTTAACAAAAGCATTGAGAGAAGAATCAGAAATTTTAAAACTTATATTATCAACTTCTGATGACTGAAATAATTTTTCGCAAACGCCTTTTACAAAATAAATGTCTGCTTTGGTTTCTTTGCCCCTCCAGCCAAGTTGATTTTTATTTCCGGAAGCATATAAACATAAATGTTCTTCTTCATTGTAATTGCCTATACCTGAAGTTGAATAAGCTTTTCCAAATTCAAATAACAGCAGGTCATTGTTTTTGTGATTGATATTATGTGCCACACATTCCAATCCTGTTTCTAAAAGAGCAGGTCGCATAACATCCAACGCTACGCTTAAATTATTTAGAAGCTTTACTGTTGAATGTAAAACCTCTTCTTTATAATATGCACTGTTAGTTATTGAGTTGGTAAGTATTTCTGAAAATCCAAGTCCTATTAAATAATTGGCAATTTTTTCTTTGTATGCAAATTCAAATCCTGCGGTTTCCACAGCCGGTGAAATTGTTATCGCTGATGGAATTTCAACATTATCATATCCATCAATCCTCATTATTTCTTCAATAATATCCGCCGGCAAAGTAATATCCGGTTTACTAAATGGCACTGCGATGCGAAGGTCATCCAATCCTTCTTTCAATATCTCAAAATCCAGGCTTTGTAAAATATTTTTTATTGTATCAGGATGATAATTTTTTCCGCTTATTTTTTTCAGGTAATGATTTCTTAAAACAACTTCTGTTTTCTCTTTCGGGCTTGGATAAACATCAACAACGTCCGATGCTATTTCTCCGCCTGCTAATTCTTTTATCATAATTGCAGCTCTTTTAAGAACATTAACTGTATTGCTTATATCAACACCTTTCTCAAAACGGTTTGAGGCATCGGTTCTTAAATTATGCAGCAAAGAAGTTCTTCTTATAGATTTTGGTTCAAACCAGGCGCTCTCTAAAAAAATATTTTTTGTAGTTTCTTTCACGCTACTCTTAATTCCACCGAAAACACCACCGAAACACATGGGCTCTTCATCTCCATTGCATATCATAAGATCCTCTGCATTCAATTTTCTTTCTTTTTCATCTAATGTTATAAAGGCTGTTCCCGCTGCAAGATTTTTTACAATTATTTTACCTGCCTGTCCGGCAGGCAGGTTGCCTTTTATTTTATCAGCATCAAAAGCATGTAAAGGTTGCCCGGTTTCATGCAGAATATAATTAGTGATATCAACTATATTATTTATTGGACGAACACCAATACTTTTTAATTTTTGTTGCAGCCATTTAGGGCTTTCCTTAACTTTTATATTGCTTATGCTAACGCCTGAATATCGCTGGCAAGCTTCTTTGTTTTCTATAATAACTTCAATTGGTAATTTATGGTTATCAACTTTAAAATTATTTTTAAAAGGCGATTTTATTGGAGCACTTTTTTTATTATGATGAGATAAATAAGCATACACATCTTTTGCCACACCCAGATGACTCATTGCATCCATTCGGTTGGGAGTAATACCTAATTCAAATATCCAATCTGCATAAGGATTAAAATATACTGAAGCTTCACTTCCAACTTCAACATCATTCGGTAAAACTATAATGCCTTCATGGCTTTCTCCTATTCCTATCTCATCTTCAGCGCATATCATTCCCTGACTTTCGTAGCCGCGGATCTTTGCTTTTTTCATCGTCACCGGTTCACCCTTTAAAGGATGCAATGTAGTGCCAACTGTTGCAACCACTACCTTTTGCCCTGCAGAAACGTTTGGTGCGCCGCAAACAATTTGAAGCTCACCATTTCCGGTATTTACTTTTGTAAGTTTTAATTTATCAGCTTCAGGATGTTTTATACATTCTGTTACTTCACCAATTATCAATCCTTCTAACCCGCCTTTTACTTCTTCATATTTTTCCAGGCTTTCCACTTCAAGCCCTACAGAAGTTAAGATGCTGCTTAATTTTTCAGGTTCCGGAATCTCCGGTATATATTCACTAAGCCAATTGTAACTGATTTTCATTCTATATTAATTATAACACTTTTTCAAAAATAAGGAAGATGAATTTAAAGGGTTGAATTGCTTTTTGGGCATGTTTTCCATTATAAGAAATAAAATGAAAATTAACATCAAAAAATTAAATTTCTTTTCTCCACAAACTTTGTGAATATCACTTCAAAAAGAACGGAAAAAAATTTTAAATTGTGGAGAAGCTCAATATTAGTGTTAATAAATTGGTTAATTCGAGGATATCTAAGTGAACAGCGGTTGGAATAACTTAAGGATAAAGTCTTTATTTTTTTTAAAATTTTGTCCTTTACCTTAGTCGCCCTGTATTCATTTAGCAAGATGAAATCAGTTTATTAACCTAACAACTGCAAAATAAATATGGATCTTACTAATCTCAATAAGGATAGAAAAACCCGTCGCAAAAGCGGTACCCTGGACCTCGGAACAATGATGTATGGCAAAGTGCCGCCACAGGCTAAAGACCTTGAAGAGGCTGTGCTTGGTGCTATTATGCTTGAAAAAAGTGCTTTTGATACAATAGCACAAATTTTAAAGCCTGAATGTTTTTATGTGGAAGCCAATCAGCGTATTTACAGAAGCATGCAGGGTTTGCAGCAGAAAAATTTACCCATCGATCTTTTAACTGTTGTTGAGGAATTAAAATTACGTGAAGAACTTGATCTGGTTGGCGGTCCTTATTATGTTTCAAAGCTTACCAATGCGGTTGTTTCATCTGCAAATATTGAAGCCCACTCAAGAATTATTCTGCAAAAATTTATTCAAAGAGAACTTATCAGGATCAGCGGCGAAATAATAGGTGATGCTTATGAAGACAGCACTGATGTGTTCGAACTTTTAGATGAAGCAGAATCTAAATTATTTGAAATAACCAATAACCATCTTCGTAAGGATTATGCAAGCATAAGTGATGTATTGGTAAAAACTATTCAGCGAATTGAGGACCTGCGTACCCGACAGGATGAAATAAGCGGTGTGCCTACAGGCTTTGCTTCGTTAGACAGGACAACGTATGGATGGCAGCCAACTGACTTAATAATTCTGGCAGCACGTCCATCAGTAGGTAAAACAGCATTTGCACTTAACCTTGCACGCAATGCTGCATTGCATCCAACAAAACCAACAGCGGTTGGTTTCTTTTCTTTAGAGATGAGTGCAGGGCAATTGGTGCAAAGAATTTTAAGCGCTGAAAGTGAAATATGGTTAGAGAAAATTTCAAGAGGCAGGTTGGAAGAACATGAGATGAAGCAGCTCTATAAAAAAGGAATTGAAAGATTAGCATCAGCGCCAATACACATTGATGATACAGCAGCGCTGAATATTTTTGAGCTTCGGGCTAAATGCCGCCGTTTAAAAAATAAACATAATGTTGGTTTAATAATTATCGATTATCTCCAGTTGATGAGCGGAATAAGTGAGAACCGCAATACCAACCGTGAGCAGGAGATAAGCCGTATTTCAAGAGATCTGAAAGGGCTTGCAAAGGAATTAAATATTCCTATTCTTGCTTTAAGTCAGTTAAGCCGTGAGGTTGAAAAACGTGGGGCTAAAGAAGGACAAAAAATTCCGCAGCTGAGTGACCTTAGGGAATCCGGTGCTATTGAACAGGATGCTGATATGGTAATGTTCTTATACCGCCCTGAATATTATGACATCACTGCAAATGAAATGGGCGAAAGCAACAAAGGCGAAACCCATTTGCGTATTGCAAAGCACAGGAACGGACAACTGGATAACATCAAATTCAAAGCATTGCTGCATATTCAAAAATTTATTGAGGAAGATGGAACTGACGCCAGCAGCCAGTTTCCCGGCGGTGGTAACTGGAAACCGGTTAGTGATATTGATGGTGATGGAGCCAAGCTCTACATTCAAAAAGGAAGCAAAATGAATGATGGAGAATTTGATGATGAGACACCGTTTTAATTTCTGATTTTGATTTTAAGATTGTGGTTTTCAAATTTTATATTTGATAAAATAATTTTTTATGGACACTGAAACAGTAAAAGAAGAAATTCATCAGCTCATAAATAATATTGATGATATTGAATTTTTAAAAGCTGTACAAACTATTATCTCTGCAAAAATTCAGGATGATTCTGAAGAAAATAATTTGACCGATGAAGAAATACAAATATTAAAAGAGAGAGAAGAAAATTATTTGTCCGGCAAAACAAAAACATATACATGGGAAGAGGTGAAAAGCCGTTTAAAACCTAAACCAAATGTATGAGGTAATAATTGAAGAAGATGCGGCTTTAGAAATTGAAGAAATTTATTTTTGGTATGAAAATAAATTATCCGGGTTAGGCGAAAGATTTAAAGAAGATTTTGATAAAAGAATAGACATTTTATCTCATAAACCAAATACATTTTCTTTCCTTACAAAAATTCACAGAAGAACTCCACTAAAATCTTTTCCTTATTTTATTATTTATAGAGTGATACAAAATACTGTAATTGTACTTAGCATTATTTATGCCGGAAGAAATTTAGATGAGTTGCAATCTGAATGGTAAAGAATAAATTAATGTCACTTCCTTTTTTTTATATAGAGCAAATCCCGGTTAATCAATCTTCTTTTATATTAAGTGAGGATACATCAAAGCATATCATCCAGGTTTTGAGAATGAAGCAGGGAGAACAGCTTCAACTCACCAATGGGAAAGGTGAAATAATAACTGTAGAAATAATTTCAGAAAATAAAAAAGCTGCTGAAGTAAACGCTCTTTCAACATCAAACATTCCACCTCGTACATCCAACATCACAATCGCTATCTCTTTAATAAAAAATACAAACCGCTTCGAATGGTTTCTTGAAAAGTCAACAGAGATAGGCATTTCAGAAATTATTCCTTTGATCTGCGAGCGAACAGAGAAGCAACATTTTCGTCACGACAGGATGAAAAATATTCTTATCAGTGCAATGCTGCAAAGCCAGCAGGCATGGTTGCCGGTATTGCATGAGCCAATAAAATTTAAAGACATTATTAAAAACTCAACCCACCAAAAAAAATATATTGCACATTGTATTGAAGAAGAAAAAAAACAATTAACCAATGAAGCAATTAAACAATCAACAATAATCCTTATCGGTCCTGAAGGTGATTTTACAAAAGAAGAAGTTGAATTTGCAAAACAAAATAATTTTATCCCGGTTTCATTAGGAGATACAAGATTGCGAACAGAAACAGCCGCAATAGTTGCCTGCGTTTTATTAAATCAGCAGTAATTATTTAGCGCTGTCACCATTGTTTACTGGTGTTTCTTTAAAGTGTGCTTCATGCAATTCCAGCGGTTTTAAATTTTGTTTTTGTTTTTTTCTCATCCACATATTCAGCATTTCCACTGCAAAAGAAAAAGCCATAGCAAAATAAACGTAGTTCTTTAAATGCAGATCATGGGCTTTTTCAGCATCCCATCCTTCAATTAATAATCCCACACCTATCATTACTAAAAAAGATAACGCAAGCATTTTTAAAGTAGGATGTTTATGGATAAAGTCGCTGATCTTTCTTAAAAAAATAAACATAATGATCATTGCTATTATAACCGCAACAATCATTACTTCCACCCTGCGTGCCATACCAACAGCTGTTATTATGCTGTCAAAAGAAAACACCATGTCAATTAATATTATCTGACTTATAACTGTACCGAATTTTGTTGGAACTTTTTGAAATCCTTTTTCAATTTCATCATCGCCTTCTAACTTTTCATGAATTTCTTTAACGGTTTTATATAGCAGGAAAAATCCCCCACCCAACATAATAAGGCTTCTTAAGTTAAAGCCCTTACCAAATATGCTGAACAATTCTGAACTGCCATGTTGAACCAACCATCCAAGTCCAATTAATAAACCGGTTCTTACAGCAATGCCGGCAAACATCCATATTTTTCTGGCGGTTTTTTGTTTTGCATCATCCAGCTTACTCATAACAATGGAAACAAATATTACATTGTCAATGCCTAAAACAACTTCCAAAACTGTAAGCGTTAATAAACTAACGAAGTTTTCTGCTGTAAATAATGATTCCATACTTTATATTGATCTGCGAATTTATGGTAACGATCTGCAAATATTTTTTGCAATAGCCGGACCTTCATAAATAAAACCGGTCCAAACCTGCACCAATGTAGCGCCGGCATTAATTTTTTCAATTGCATCATCACCGTCAAATATTCCGCCACTTGCAATAATGAGGATTCTATTATTTGTTTTTTTACAGATGTATTGTACTATTTGTGTTGAAGATCCTTTTAAAGGTTTCCCACTCAATCCACCTGAACCAATAGTTTGTAATTTGTAGTTTGTAGTTTGTAGTTTATCTCTGCTAATGGTTGTATTGCTTATTATCAATCCATCTAAATTTATTTCGATCGCAAGATCGATAATGTCATCAATTTCACTTTCGTTAAGATCAGGAGAAATTTTTAAGAGCACAGGCTTAGGATGCTCTTTATTAAAATTTAAGTTTTGCAGATGAGATAAAATTTTTCTCAAAGAATCTTTTTGCTGAAGTTCTCTTAAACCCGGTGTGTTTGGTGAGCTGACATTAACAACGAAATAATCAATCCAATCAAACAATTCACGAAAGCAAATTTCATAATCTTTCCATGCATCTTCATTTGCGGTATTTTTGTTTTTACCAATGTTGCCACCGATGATAAGTCGTGAATTGTGATCCCGGTAGCTATTTGGAGTGAATTGCGAATGAGTTTTTGATTGACCATTGACCATTGACCATTCACTCCTTTTCTCCTTCCACTCTTTTAATCTCTTAGCAATTACTATAACTCCGTCATTATTAAATCCCATGCGGTTTATTAATGCTTTGTCTTTCGGCAGCCGGAACAATCTTGGTTTATCATTTCCTTTTTGAGGCAATGGTGTAACGGTTCCTATTTCGATAAAACCAAAACCCAGCGCTTCTAATTCAGTAAGATATTTTGCATTTTTATCAAAGCCTGCAGCAAGACCAACAGGATTTTTAAATTGTAATCCAAAAGCAGTAACCGGAGAGTCAACAGGAGTATATGTCTTACTAATTATTTTTTTTATGAAATTGATCTTACAAATCAGCTTTAAAAAATTCATTGAAAAATAATGAACCTGTTCTGCATCAAACCAAAACAAAATATTACGGAGCAGCTTGTACATGAGGTTGTCTGAACTGGGATTTTTGAGATTAAAGGATTTTTGGGATTTTGTTTACTGAAATTTTGATCATTACTATTTATTTAAAAGTAAATTGCAATATAATTTCAAATATCAAATTTATAAATCAAATGCAGGAAGCATATATAGTTGCCGGATTCAGAACAGCAGTTACAAAATCAAAGAAAGGTAGTTTTAGATTTTATCGTCCCGATGACCTGGCGGTTGATGTAATAAAAGGATTGATGGCAACTGTTCCGCAATTAGACAGCAAAAGAGTTGATGATCTTATTGTTGGCAACGCTGTACCAGAGGCTGAGCAAGGCTTACAGGTTGGCAGAATGATTAGCGTAAGAGCTTTGGGAATTGAAGTGCCAGGCATGACGGTGAACCGTTATTGCGCCAGTGGCTTGGAAACAATTGCTATTGCAACTGCAAAAATTCGCAGTGGACAGGCAGAATGTATTGTTGCCGGAGGAACTGAAAATATGAGCATGGTACCTACTGCCGGATGGAAAACTGTGCCGGCATATTCTGTGACTTCCGATACACCGGATTATTATTTAGGAATGGGACTTACTGCAGAAGCTGTTGCCAAAGAATATAATGTTAGCAGGGAAGCACAGGATGAATTCAGTTATAATTCTCATAGAAAAGCAAAAGCTGCCATTGACAATGGTTATTTTAAAAATGGAATTCTGCCGATGAATGTTGAAGAAATTTATTTGGATGAAATAGGAAAAAAACAAAAAAGGAATTTTGTTGTTGATACAGATGAAGGTGTAAGAGCAGATACAACTATTGAAGCGCTTTCTAAATTAAAACCTGCATTTGCCGCAGGTGGAACAGTTACTGCAGGCAACTCTTCACAAACAAGTGACGGCGCAGCATTTGTAATTGTTATGAGTGAAAAGATGGTAAATGAATTAGGACTAAAACCAATAGCACGTTTGGTTTCGTGTGCAAGTGCCGGTGTGCATCCACGAATTATGGGCATTGGCCCTGTAGAAGCTGTGCCAAGAGCTTTAAAGCAGGCAGGAATGAATCTTTCTCAAATCGATCTTATAGAATTGAATGAGGCTTTTGCATCGCAGGCTTTGGCTGTAATTAATAAGTTAGAATTGAATCCTGAAATTGTAAATATAAATGGTGGCGCCATTGCATTAGGACATCCGCTGGGTTGTACAGGCACTAAACTTACTGTGCAGATCACGAATGATATGAAGCGGTTAAATAAAAAATATGGAATAGTAACCGCCTGTGTTGGCGGCGGGCAGGGCATTGCTGGAATTATTGAGAATATTAATTAAAGCTTTACTGATAACCCAACTCCTATCAATGATTTGAATTGCATGTCGGGAGAAGTATGATTCTTTCCAAACAATTTTACATCATCATCATAAATAAGATCAACGCTCCAGCTTGCTGAAAGAATTTTTGAAAGTTTTAAAAGAATTTTGCTTAACCAGAGTAAACTGATAACTATTTTTTTATTACCTTAAGCAACCAAAACAAAAATATTTCGTATTTATAAATAATAAATACTGTTAAACGAGCAATGAGCCTGCACGAAATACTTGAAGGATGCATGCAAAATAATATCAGAGATCATAAGCATCTCTATGAGAAATACTATGGATATAGTCTTAAGATCATTTTCAGATATATTTACAGGTACGACAAAGCAACAGATGTTGTAAATGACGGTTTTGTAAAAGTATTTAGCAAGCTGAATCAATTTCATTATGAATCATCATCTCAAAACCTGGAGATGATATTTATGGGATGGCTTAAAACCATAATGATACATACCGCTATTGACAGGTTGAGAAAGGATAATTTTTTGCCTGAAATTGGAATGACCAATGAAGAGATCTGGATTGAAGATAAATCGCAATCCGCTGACCAGGCTTTGTTATATAAAGAACTTATTAATGAAATAAAAAAACTGCCACCGGGTTACAGGGTAGTGTTTAATATGTATGTTGTAGATGGATTTACTCACCAGGAAATAGCTAACCAGCTAAAAATAGCGGTGGGAACATCTAAATCTAATTTATCAAAAGCAAAAGCTTTATTAAGAAGTTATATTAAAAGAAATGAACTGCAAATTCAGGTATGGAACACGTAAACGACGATATGGACGAATTATTCAGGAGAGCGGCAGAAGGTTATCCGCTAAATACGGATAGCGCTGATTGGAATGCTGTAGTTAAAAAATTATCAGTTGAGAAACCCGTAAATACTGACAGAGGTTCTTCAAAAAATAAAAATTACAGACACTTGTTGTGGCTTTTATTATTACTGCCGGCAGTATGGGTTTATGATAATTATTCTTTTCGTAAAAGCGGCAGCAACGCTGTAAATATTTCAGCAAAAAATCCCGCAAATAAAAATTTAGCAAATGCCGAACAATCTAAAAACATAAATTCTGAAAAATCAGTACAGCCAATACAACCAAAGAATCTGACACCTGTAAATTTCTCCGGTAATGGAAGTAATATTAAAAATCCGAGATTAAATTATACGACCGTTGTAGCTAACAATAGCTCACCTGTACAAAATGTTTTATCCATTTCTGTAAGAACACCAAATAATAAACCTGATAAAAAAGAAATGGAATCAATATTACCTGTAAATAATAATGGTGAACCAGATGATATTAAAAACGGGAATAAAAAAACAACAGCGATTGAAATAAATAATGATAAAAAAGAATTTAACAGGGTTGATCCATCTGTAAATAACAATCAGGATGCTGTACAAAAACAAATTAATAAAAAGCAGAAACAGAAACAGAAACAGAAACAGAAAGGGTTATATGCCGGTATAATTATAAGTCCGGATATAAGTACAGTTAAGTTTCAGTCTGTAAAAAATGTAGGTGTAACTTTTGGTTTGGTGATTGGATACCAGTTAAATAAGAAAATAAGTGTGGAATCAGGTGTAGCGTGGGATAAGAAATTTTATTATAGTGAAGGCAAATACTTTAGTACAAAAAGAGTTTATACCAATGCACAAATAAAAAATGTAGATGGCTTGTGTGAGATGATAGAAATACCTTTTTTGTTAAAGTATAATTTTAAATCATTGGGTAAAACCAATTTTTCTGCTTCAGCAGGCTGGTCTTCATATTTTATGAAAAACGAAAAGTATGATTTTACAATTGACAATAACGGACAGCAATATCAAAATTCTTCAACTTACAAAAACTCTTCAACTAACTTACTGGCTGTTGCAAATTTTAGTGTCGGATATAATCGGGCGCTTAGGCAAAATATTACGCTTCGCATCGAACCTTATATAAAAATTCCTCTTAAAGGAGTGGGTATTGGAAGTTTACCAATTATGAGTACCGGTTTAAATATCGGGATAACAAAAAAATTATCCAGGTAAAAACATCAGCCCGTAAGCCTTAATTTTTTTACATTATTTTTTATCTGATCATTTTAATTCTTTACAGGCAACCCTCTGCTCTCATATCCGTATTAAATAGTGATAATACAGATTTAAAAAAAATTATTTAAAAAAAATTAAAACAGTGTTTATGAAAAGTAAAAACATTTTATCAGCTTTTATCTTTTGTTTCTTATTTAGTATAGCTATTGATTCCTGCAGTAAATCCGGCGCTACAGGCGGAACTTATGGAACAGGTGGCACCGGAGGTACAGTGGGCGTAGGTGGAACTACTGTTAACATAAGTGGTATGAGCTTTTCTCCTTTCTCTATTACTGTTAAAGTTGGTATAACCGTTAAATGGACGAATAATGATAATACTACACATACAGTAACATCAGATGATGGAACTACATTTAACAGCGGCAATGTAGCCACTGGAGGTTCTTTCAGTTTTACACCAACCGTAGCGGGCAATTTCCCATACCATTGTAATATTCATACTGGTATGACAGGAACATTGGTGGTTACTAACTAATTATCATTTAAAAATATCTACCTGTATAGAGAATCATCTTATACATTTAAATTTAAAAGCAGGGTTTTTAATTTAAGTTTTCAAGATATTTAATTCAAAGTCCAATTGATTTTGAATTTTCTTTGCTTCTTTTAAACGATTGTATAATAATTTGCCACCGGTGCTTAAGTGAATAGTGTTGCCTTTTCTTTCAAACAATGTGGTTTTATAAAATCCCTCTAATGCTTTAATGTGCTTACTGATAGCGGGTTGGCTTATAAATAATATTTCACTTGCTTTAGAAAAACTAAGATTTGCTGCCACTTCCATAAATATTTCATGACGTGTAGAAAGTATATTAATATTTTGATTTATTATTTTTCTTATTTATTTCCAACTTCATTATAAATATACAAAACGAAAGCCGGGATATTAGGTTAAACATTTACCAAAGAAGTGTCGCTAAACTATAATCTATTAATCGTATAATTTCTGTAAGGAAAAACCTTATTAACATTTCTGTTATTGCTTATAAATTTACATTCGCAACCTTGTTTCGTATCCTTTTGTTACATTTACAATAACTGATATAAAATCTTTTGTTTAGATCTGTTTGCATAATAAGATTTCTTTCCGGCTTACTGCTGATTGTTTTTGCATTAAGCATTACTCCCAAAAGATTTCTGCACAATCTGTTTGCAAAACATATTGATATAACCTCTAAAAAAAGAAATGATATACCTTTTCAGCTAAGTAAATCAGGTTACAATTGTGATTGCGATAATCTTGTAGCAGAATCAACTTTTGTAAGTGATCAGCATATATTTTCTTTTCCCTTATTCACTTCTTTTTCTGCTTATATTTTTAAGGAGATATCTTTTTGTTCCATCTCTAAAATTTACTATCCGCTTCGTGGTCCGCCGGTAAATATTTAGTTTAATAAAGATGTTGTAAAAACATCTGCTGTAATGTATTTTTTATTATGCTAAATTTTCCCCGTGAACTTACAATTCGGACCCAAAAAAATAATTCCTGTTATTGTGTTGTTATCAGCAATTATTTTTAGCAATAAAACTGTTGCGCAAACTGACAGCACAGCTACAGATTCTGTTCTGCTTAAACAGATCGAGCAACAAATGCAAACAAATACCGAAGTGGCTCCCCAGCAAACCCGTTCCGGTATTTCATCTAATCCTGATATAGGTGTAGTTGCTGATTTTCGGGCATCCTATATTAGCCAGGGCAAAAAGAATTTTGATGCTTATCTTAATGAAACAGAAATTTCATTTCAATCTGTTGTTGATCCCTATATCAGGGCAGATTTTTTTCTAACTTTCGGAAGAGATCCTGTCACAAACAAGTATGGTGCAGCAGTGGAAGAAGGTTATCTCACTACACTTTCGCTTCCTGCAAAATTGCAGTTGAAAGTGGGAAAGTTTAGAGAAGCTGTGGGTAGGATAAATCCCACACACCCTCATGCCTTACCTTTTATTGATTTGCCAAATGCTTTTGTAAATTATTTTGGTGAAGAAGGCTTGAATGATGAAGGCGCTTCGCTTAGCTGGCTTTTGCCTACCAAATTTTATTCGGAGCTGATTTTTCAGGCCACTTCCGGAGCTTCTGAATCACCAAGCTTTTATCGTGGGGATAATAACCGTTTTATTTATCTCGGACATCTTAAAAACTTTTTTACATTAAGTGATAATACAACATTGGAATTTGGTTTAAGCGGTATTACAGGACCTAATGATTCTTCCAGCACAACTAACATTGGAGCAATTGATTTAACATACAAATGGAAGCCCGTTCAATTAAATACTTACAAATCCCTTACCTGGCAAAGTGAATTTTTTTACAGCAATGCAAAATATTCTGCAAATAAAATGTCTAACTCTTTTGGGCTTTATTCTTTTTTAGAATATCAAATTGCTAAGCGCTGGTTTTTAACAGGGAGATATGATTATGCACAAAAACCTTATAACAAAAATATCGTAGAACAGGCGTATTCGTTAAGTGCAGGCTGGCTGGCAACTGAATTTCAAAAAATAGAATTTGAAGGTAAAGTAACCAATGTTAATATTCAATCGGGTTTCAACCAGTTTTGGCTGCGTTGGATATTTGTAATTGGCGCACATGGTGCACATCAATATTAAAAAACTATTAAATAAATAATTTAAAAGATCAAAAAATCATGAAAAAAATAATTTCAATTTTCTCATTACTGCTCATAATTATTTCAGGTGCTAATGCTGGTTCTATAAAAGTAGTTACCACAACTATGGATATGAAGAGCATTACAGAAATGATTGGCGGCAATAAGGTTTCAGTGCAAACCATAGCAACGGGTTATCAAAATCCGCACTTTGTTGATCCGAAGCCCAGTTATATAATCAGCCTTTCAAATGCAGATCTTTTTGTAACGGTAGGGCTTGATCTTGAAACCGGATGGTCGCCTCAATTGCTTTCCAGTTCAAGAAATTCCAAAATTCAAAAAGGATCGCCTGGTTATGTAGATGCATCAGAAGGTGTAGGTTTGTTACAGGTTCCTTCTTCTGTTAACAGGGGTGAAGGCGATATTCATATTTATGGAAACCCGCACTACTGGCTTGATCCATTGAATGGAAAAGTTATTGCAAGAAATATTGCCAGTGGACTGGAACGTATTGATCCTGCAAATAAAGATTTTTATGAAGCTAACCTTCACGCTTTTTTTGCAAAGATTGATTTGAAATTAAAAGAGTGGGATGCTAAAATGGCGCCATTTAAAGGAAGTAAAATTATTGCTTATCACAATGAATGGGTTTATTTTGAAAGAAGGTTTGGTTTGCAGATAGTAGACTTTATGGAACCGAAGCCGGGTATTCCCCCATCTCCATCTCAATTAGTGAAAGTGATAAAAGAAGTAACAGCTAATAAGATCAAGGTAATTATTTCATCACCCTACTTTACTACTTCATCGTCAGATGTGGTTGCAAAGCAAACCGGCGTAAAAGAATTAACGCTTGCCACTTCAGTTGGTGCATTTAGCAGCATCAAAAATTATTTTGATCTGTTTGATTACGACGTTGATCAGTTAACAGCTGTGCTTAAATAATGATAACATCTTTTGTTTAAATTAGAATTTAAAACTGTTTATTATGTTTGATATGTTTCAATTGCCGTTTATGGTGCAAGCCTTTACAGCTGCGGTTATCACCGGGATTCTGTTATCTTATTTAGGCGTTCATGTTGTGGGCAGAGGAATTGTTTTTGTTGATCTTGCACTTGGTCAAATATCATCTTTGGGAGTGGCATTTGCGGCATTTATTGGTACGGGATTAACTTCAATTCCGTTGATATTTACTTTATCCGGAGCATTGTTAATGTCTTTTATAAATATTAAAGATAAGCGGCTGAAGCAGGAGGCGATAATTGGAATTCTGTATGCTTTTACATCTGCTCTTACGGTCTTGTTTATTTCAAAAACAGCTCATGGCGATTCTGATATTCAGGAAGTGCTTTTTGGGAATATCTTATCAGTAAACTGGGAGCAAATTAAAACTGTAGGGATTGTGTTTGGAATTATATTATTGGTTCAAATAGTTTTCTTTAAGAAATTTTTCTCATTAACTGAATCATTTGAGAATGGTGTAAATCATCTTGTAGGCATCTTCAATATCTGGAATTTTTTATTTTATATTTCCATTGGATTGGCTATTGTTTTTGCGGTTAAAATCAACGGAGTAATTCCTGTTTTTTCATACCTTATTATTCCGGCGGTTTCAGCAATTATGTTGACAAAAAATAAAGCAGCGGTATTAATTATTGCAATTATTATCAGCGTACTCGGCGGATTTTTTGGATTGAACTTTTCTTTCCATTATGATTTTCCTGCAGGCTCCTCCATAGTTGTTGTGCTTGGTGGAATATTTATTTTGGCATCAGTTTACAGGATCATTAGTGGCATCACCAATAAAAAGCAAACAGAAAATATACATTGATCAGAAATAACACAATTATCTCCAAGTATTGATTAATGCAGCTTTGTAGATAAGCACAGGTAAGTCACTGTTTGGAAATTGTCCATCATCCTTAAGTACCTGCTTAATAATTTGCGACTTCTTATTTATTGAAAATTCCATTGTATTTTTTTATTTTACGCATCAGGATTTATGCCTTACAGTGAAAATAATGTTGTGTAATTTTATTGCATGATAGAAATTTCCATTAATACACCTGCGTTATTATTTCCTGCAATAACATTGCTGATGCTGGCTTATACAAATCGCTTTTTAGCAATAGCCAACAGGATAAGAAGCTTGCATAAAAGCTATGCTGAAATGCAAATAAAGCATACTGCCATAAAGCAAATAAAAAGCCTGCGGGCAAGATTAAACCTGATAAAATATATGCAAGGCCTTGGTGCGCTGAGTTTTTTTTGCTGTGTACTAGCCATGTATTTTATTTACAGAAGATGGATGCATGCTGCTAATATTATTTTTGCTGCCAGTATGATGACATTGCTTGGCTCTATTGTTCTTTCCTTTATTGAAATTCAGCAAAGCACAAAAGCGCTGGAACTTGAGTTAAGTGATATGGAAGAATTGGGGAGAGCAAATATTTTTACAGATATGTTCTATACTAAAGAAGAACAAAAAGATCAATAAAGTAAAAAATTCTGCGATCAATTATTCTTCATTGATATGAAGTTCTCCGGACTGAACATTCTCATAATTTTCATGATACGTAATAAAGAAGTAGATATAAACTGCCCTGCTTAACCGCATTAGCCATGGCTGCAAAACAATTATCACAATTGTATTAAAGATAAGCCAGTAAAAGATCCTGTTGTCATCTGTTGATATCCCAATTGCCATCCACCAGGCAACAAAAGTAATTCCTGATAAAAGGACAGTTAATGCATAACTAACGTAACCGGTACCATACCAAAAGCCAACCTCGAGATTAAATTTTTGTTTGCATACAGGGCACGCTTCAGGCATCTCAAGAATATATGAAAGCTTTAATTTTTTATAAGGATTTTTATGTGTGAACATATCGCCTTGCCTGCATCGTGGGCAACGCATGGTTAATATGCTCCAGAAAAAATTGGGTTTAGGTTTTGTTTGAATGGTCATTTGCGCAAAGATAGTTAAGATGTCAGCGAATGATAATCTGTTAAGTTATTAAGTAGTAGTCATTGAAACGCTTATTCTTCTGCGTTGAAACTACCGCTGTAATGAATACTTAAACCCATGATATAAATTTTACAATTTGGTAAGGTTCACTAATTGCAGGTTTGCTGCCTTTGTCTCCTGCAGGTTTTTATTGTCATCTAAAATTTCAGGAACATAATCCATGTGGGCATTGGCAAACGGTCGCCGTCACCATTCATTCCTTTGTCCTTCCG